>NZ_JBLWEP010000089.1:1699-10116 GCF_048287355.1 Candidatus Electronema sp. TJ | reverse complement strand
GCGGGCGGCAGAACCTATGAGCTGAAGCAGATTCATTTTCATGCGCCGAGCGAGCATCAAATCGGCGGCAAGAGCTTTCCGTTGGAAGCGCATTTTGTCCATGCCGCTACAGATGGACAGCTGGCGGTGGTCGCGGTGCTGTATGAAACAGGCGAAGAGAATTCTGACTTGAAAAAGCTCTGGCGGCAGATGCCAGCAAAAGTTGGCCAAGAAGAAGGCATGGCCGCGCAGGTGCGGGCGGAAAAGCTGCTGCCGGAAAACCGCGACTATTACCGGCTGTCCGGCTCGCTGACCACCCCGCCCTGCACCGAAGGGGTGCTTTGGCTGATTTTGAAAAATCAGGGTGCGGTCTCAGAGGAGCAGGCGCGGCAGTTCTCTGAACTGATGAGCGGATCGAACAACCGCCCGGTTCAACCTCTTAATGCCCGCGCTGTGCTGCAATAAGCAATTGGTTGTTTCCCCCTGCCCGGCTTCTGCGCCGGGCAGGATGGCCGGACTGGTGTTCAAAATATTGCAATATTTTTTACTGTAGAGTATTATAAATTGTATTTCTATCGGAGTCAGCAAGATAAGCGCAGGGCTGCGCTTTTCTCCTTGACTTCAGTCTTGGCGCATTGTAGTAGCTAATATATATCTCTGCGTAATCTAAGTGATTCTGCTGAGCAGTGCGCAGGTGCCATTATTTTTTTGGAGGAGAAAAATTATGGAAATCAGATTGAATGGGGAGCCGCGCTTCATCAACGCGGCACATCTGACCGTCGCTGGTCTGCTGGAAATGGAGCAGGTGCCGTCGCCGGAAATGGTGGCGGTGCAGATTGACGGAGAAATCGTCCACCGCTGCGCCTATCACGACACCGTGGTCGGCGACAGAAATCAAGTGGATCTGCTGTATTTCATGGCCGGAGGCTGAACCCCTTCCCGGCTTTTACCATTTTATTCCGCTTGCCCCGCTATCTGAGGCGGGGCGGTTTTTTTGAGACTTTCACTCCGCCAATCGACCCATCATGAAGCAGACCAGCATTGCCGAGCTGACGAGGTACACATGCTGATAAACCTGACTGACGAGCAGATGGACCGCTACAGCCGCCACCTGATCCTGAAAGAGGTGGGGCCGGAAGGGCAGATCAAGCTGCTGCGATCCAGAGTGCTGGTTGTGGGCACGGGTGGTCTCGGATCGCCGGTCTCGCTGTATCTCGCCGCCGCTGGAGTCGGCACCATCGGCTTGGTTGATGCCGACGCAGTCGACATATCCAACTTGCAGCGGCAGATCATCCACACCACCGCCGACATTGACCGGCCCAAGGTGGAATCGGCGGAAGAGAAGCTGAAGGCTATCAACCCGGAGATCAAGGTCGAGCCGTGGCTGCTCTATCTTGACGCATCGAACAGTCTTGACCTCATCCGTCAGTATGATTTCGTCATTGACGGCACTGACAATTTCGCCACCAAATTTCTCATCAACGATGCCTGCGTGCTGGCTGGCGTTCCCTACTCGCACGGCGGCATACTCCGTTTTGACGGCCAGACCATGACCGTGCTGCCGGGCAAATCCGCCTGCTACCGCTGCTGCTTCCATGAGCCGCCGCCTGCCAAATCGGTGCCAAGCTGCTCTCAGGCCGGTGTTCTCGGCGCGGTGGCTGGAATGCTGGGCACTATTCAGGCCGCTGAGGCCCTTAAATTCATCACCGGCGCAGGTTCGCTGCTGACCGACACTCTCCTCAGCTTTGATGCCAAGACCATGAACTTCCGCCGGGTCAAGCTGCGGAAACGCCCTGACTGCCCGGTCTGCGGCGAAAATCCATCCATCGTCGAGCTGACCGACTCTGAGCGCGAGGCTTGCGGGCTGGAGTAGACAGACCATTCCCCATTGCGTTTATCCTGAGCTGCCTGCTCAATCCTTGCCCGGCTGAAGGCAAGTCCACAACGTTTTCCATGCGCAATCTTATCTCGGTTTACTTGACCAGACTCGAAAAGTGAGCAATGAGTTTTGGCCCGCATGATTTTTTATACGGAGAAAAAACAATGTCATCCACCTTCACGCAGCCGCTTGATTCTCTTGGTCAAGCCAAGGCCGCAGCGGAACAAGACCCGGCCAAGATAGATTATCGAGAAGGCCGCGAGCAGTTCAAAAAAGGCGAATACGCAATGGCCGCGATGGCCTTTCATAACGCACTGAAAGGCTTCGAGGAGCAGGGTAATGAAGCGGGCATCGCCAACGCCGCAGACCGGCTCGGCGATGTCTGCTTGGAGCGGCATGACTACGCCGCTGCCTTGGCGCATTACCGCCGCGCCTACGCCATTTGCGAGAAAGAGGAAGATTCTTTCTCCATCCTCGCTCTGAACAAAAAAATGGCGGCGGCGCACCGCAAGCTGGGCGAATTCGACCAGGCCTTGGAGTACGCCTTTGACATGGTTGAGCATTATCAGCTCACCAAAGACCCCAAGGGCATGGTGGAGACATTGACGGTCATCGCCGAGCTGTATCAGGAAAAGGGTGACAAGCTCAAGGCAGCAGACACCTACCGCACTGTGGCCGCGATTCACAGAAATTTCAAACATCAGCGCATGGCCGAGGATTTTGCCGCTCGCGCTGACGAGCTGGAGCGGGTGTAGGCAATGTTCACCGGCATAATCCAAGGCTTGGGCGCAGTGCTTGAGAGACGGCCCGCAGGCGGCGGCATGGTCTTCCGCATCGAGGCGGGTTTTGATTTGACTGAGCCGCAGGAAGGCGAGTCCATCGCCGTCAACGGGGTCTGCCTGACTGCCCGCGACATTCAAGGCCGCCGCTTTTCTGCCGATGTCTCGCCGGAAAGCCTGTCCCGCACCAACTTGGGCGGCTTGGCGGTCGGCAGCAAGGTCAATCTGGAACGCGCCCTGCGCTTGGCTGACCGGCTTGGCGGCCATCTTGTCAGCGGCCACGTGGACACCCAAGGCCGGGTCGAGGAACGCCGCGCGGCAGGCGATTTCACCCTCTTCACCTTTTCTCTTGAGCAAAAGCTGGCCAAATATGTTATTGAAAAGGGGTCAATCACCATTGACGGAGTCAGCCTGACAGTCAACTCCTGCGCTGGCAGCCGTTTTTCAGTCTCGATCATCCCGCACACGCTGGCGGTGACGACCCTCGGTGGCCTGAAAGCGGGCGACCGGGTGAATCTGGAAGTTGACCTGATCGGCAAATACGTGGAAAAGCTGCTCGCGGCCAAGGATGCCGGAGCGGCTGAAAGCAGGATCAACCCGGCCTTTTTAGCCGAGCACGGATTTCTGCGCTGAACAAATTTTGAGCGGGAGCGCATCATGGCGGTCTGTTCCATCGAAGAGGCGATACAAGACATCAGGGCCGGGAAAATGATCATCCTTGTGGATGACGAGGACCGGGAGAACGAGGGCGATCTTTGTATGGCCGCCACCGCGATCACGCCGGAAGCGATCAACTTTATGGCTACGCACGGGCGTGGCCTGATTTGCCTGACCTTGAGTCCTGACATCATTGACCAGCTTGGCCTGCCGATGATGGTGCAGAACAATCAGTCGCCCTACGGCACCGGCTTCACCGTCAGCATCGAGGCCCGCACCGGCGTGAGCACCGGCATTTCCGCCGCCGACCGCGCCCGCACCATTGAAGCGGCTGTGGCCCCGGACGCGACTCCCCGCGACATCATCAGCCCTGGCCATATCTTCCCGCTGCGCGCGCGCAAGGGCGGAGTGCTGGTGCGCACCGGCCAGACCGAAGGCTCGGTGGATCTCGCCCGCCTTGCCGGGCTGCGCACAGCCGGTGTCATCTGCGAGATCATGAAGGATGACGGGACAATGGCCCGGATGCCGGATTTGGAGATCTTCGCCGAAAAGCATGGCCTGAAGATCGCCACAGTCGCTGATCTGGTCGCCTACCGTCTGCGCGAGGATGTGCTGGTGCATAGAGTGGCAGAGGCGCGGCTGCCCACCTCTCATGCGGGCGAATTCAAGATCATCGCCTACAAAAACGAGGTGGATGATTTTGAGCACGTCGCCTTGGTCAAGGGCGAGATCAAGCCGGACGATCCCGTGATGGTGCGGGTGCATTCCGAGTGTCTGACCGGCGACGTGTTCGGCTCTGCCCGCTGCGACTGCGGCTCTCAGCTCCAGGCAGCCATGAAAATGGTTGAGCAGGAAGGCAAAGGCGTGATTCTCTACATGCGGCAGGAAGGCCGGGGCATCGGCTTGGTCAACAAGCTGCGGGCCTATCAGCTGCAAGACGAGGAAGGCTTGGACACGGTCGAGGCTAACGTGCATCTGGGCTTCAAGCCCGACTTGCGCGATTACGGCATCGGCGCACAGATGCTCCGCGACCTCGGCGTGCGCAAGATGCGCCTGCTGACCAACAACCCGAAAAAGCTGATCGGCTTGGAAGGCTATGGTTTGGAGGCGGTGGCCCGCCTGCCGATTGAGATGGTCTGCGAATGCGAAACAAGGGAGTACCTCCGCTGCAAGCGCGATAAGATGGGCCACTTGCTGGAGCTGTACGGCGACGAGCCGCAAGGCCAGGTGGCTGGGGAGCCGTGAAAAACAGGCTGCACATGCCGCTTCAGCTGCAGGCAAGACAGCGCACGGCTGCGGCTTTGCCGCATCGCCCCTTTCTGCTGCTGTAATCCCGCTGCCGCTTGGGATTGTTGCAGAAAGTTTCTGCTTGATTCCAGTGAGGACAGGCGCATTCCGGGTCAGAAACGCTGCATTCCTCGTTGCGAACGCCTCATTGCCAGCTGGAAATGGCTTATTGCCAGCTGGCAATGAGGCATTGCCAACAAGGAACGAGGCGTTGCCAGCTGGAAACGTCTCATTGCCAGCAAGGAATGGGGTGTTGCCAACTGGAAATGGCTTATTTCCAGCTGGCAATGAGGCATTGCCAACTGGAAACGGCTCATTGCCAGCTGGCAATGAGGCATTCGCAACGAGGAATGAGGCCCTCCCAGCGGCCAGCCAGGAGCCAGGCAGTTGAAAAAGCACGCCTGGATGCAGGAAAAGCGCAGTCCTTGTTAACCGCTTCAGTTATGTCGCCTGCTTGCAGGAATTTTTTCTTTTTAACACCTCACAACGAACCATGGCAAACTTCATCGAAGGCAGTCTGCAAGGCAACGGGCGCAAGATCGGGATTGTGGTTTCCCGCTTCAATTCCTTCATCTCGGAAAAGCTACTCGAAGGCGCATTGGACATCCTGACGCGCTCCGGCGTAAAAAACGACGATATTGACGTGGCGCGGGTGCCCGGCGCGTTTGAAATCCCGCTTGCTGCGCAGAAGATGGCCCGCTCCGGCAAATACGACGCAGTCATCTGTCTTGGCGTGGTCATTCGCGGAGCAACCCCGCATTTTGATTTTGTCGCCAATGAAGTCGCCAAGGGCAGTGCGCAAGTCATGCTGGACACCGGCCTTCCGGTGCTTTTCGGGGTGCTGACCACCGAATCCATCGAGCAGGCCATTGAGCGGGCCGGCACCAAGGCGGGCAACAAGGGCGCGGACGTGGCAGTGGCGGCTTTGGAAATGATCAGCCTGATCAATCAGCTCTGATGGGCCTGCGAAGAAAGTCACGGGAGCTGGCTCTTCAGTTCCTCTACGGCCACGACGTGCAGGAAGGCTCCTGCGGCGAAGAGGAGCTGCTCTCCCGCGTGAATGAGTTTTGCATCTCGTTTCAGGCCGATGCCAAGTCCATTCCGTATGCTGAACAGCTCATTGCCGGCATCTGTCAGCATCGGAAGGAGATTGACAGTCTGCTCTCCCGCTCCTCCCACAACTGGCGGGTGGAGCGCATGGCCGCTGTGGACCGCAACATCCTGCGCATCGCCGCCTATGAGATGCAATACGGCGAGGATGTCCCGTCAACCGTCGCCATCAACGAGGCCCTTGAAATCGCCAAACGCTACGCCGAGCCGGATTCGGTCGGCTTCATCAACGGCATACTTGACGGGCTGAAGGGCAAGGACTGATTCCGGGCGCGCTTCCATGTTCCCGCGCAACCAAGCGGCCCTGCGCCAAGAGGCGGCGGCAGTCACCTGCCTTTTTCTTGGCGCGGTGCTGCTCCTCAGCCTGATCAGCTACAGCCTGCCGCTGTTCGCCCAGCCGCCCTTGCCGCAGCTGCCCGCCGAGAACTGGTGCGGTCATTTCGGCCATTACACCGCCCGCTATCTCTTGTCGTTCTTCGGGCTGATCTCCTTTTTTCCGCCCCTGCTGCTCTTTCATCTTGCCGCAGCTGTTCTTGCCGCCCGCGCTGTTTTTGACCGCCTGCCCTTCATCATCGCCGGACTGACCGGCGTGCTGCTGGCCTCATCGGGCCTGCTGGCCTGGACCGATCAGCTTGTTTTTCCGCCGGAGCATATCCTGCCAGGCGGCTTTCTTGGCAGCCTGCTCCGGCATCTGCTCGAAGGGCTGCTCGGCAAGACTGGCTCGATCATGCTCCTGCTGCTCCTGCTGCTCTTTTCGCTGATGGCCGCTGTCCGTTTTTCACCCTTGGCTGCCGCTGCGTGGACCTGGGAGCAGACGGCGGCGGCGGCGAAAACTGCCGCTGACCGCGCCTTGACCGCGCAGGAAAAGTTTGTGGATTGGAAAACGGAGCGCGAGCAGCGCAAGGCTCTGCCGCCGCCGCCTGCGGCAAACGAGACAGCGAATGTTTTGCCCAGCCTTTCGGTGATAGTCCAGAAGCTGCCTTTTATCCGCGAGCCGGTGAAGCCCGATCCTACCGCAGCTCCGCTCAAGCCGGAAATGCCGGGCAAAGCGGAGCGGGCTGCCGAGCCGCCGCCGAAGAAAAAGCCGGCAGCCTGGGACAAGTTCCAGCTGCCGCCAATCACCCTGCTGGAGGAGAACAAGCAGGAGAATATCGAGATTGACCGGCAGCATTACTATGAAATCAGCGAAATCTTGGTCGCCAAGCTGCTAGATTTTTCCGTGCAGGGCGAGGTGGTCGGCGTGTCGCCAGGGCCGGTGGTGACGACCTATGAGTTCGCTCCGGCAGCAGGCATCAAGATTAATAAAGTTATCAATCTGGCCGATGACTTGGCCATGGTGCTGAAGGTGGACCGGGTGCGGGTGGTCGGCTCAATTCCCGGCAAAGCGGCCATCGGCATCGAAATCCCCAATCCCAAGCGCAAGACCGTTTTTCTCCGCGATATTCTCCTTGGCAATGCCTACCGGAATTCGCTTTCGTATCTGACCATCGCCCTTGGTTTTGACGTGATCGGCCAGCCAGCGGTCGCTGATCTCGCCCGGATGCCGCATCTGCTCATCGCCGGTGCCACCGGCGCGGGCAAGTCAGTGGCGATCAATGCCTTCATCTGCTCGATTCTCTACAAAGCCAAGCCGGATCTGGTGCGCCTGCTGATGATAGACCCGAAGCGGATTGAGCTGTCGGTGTATGAGGGCATTCCGCACCTGCTCCATCCCGTGGTGGTCGAGCCGAAGATGGCCAGCCGCGCCCTGCTCTGGGCGGTGCGGGAGATGGAACGGCGCTACCGGCTGCTGGAGGAGGCGCGGGTCAAATCCTTCGCCACCTACAACGAGACAGCCGAGGAAAAGCTGCCCTACATCGTGATTGTGGTGGATGAGCTGGCCGATCTGATGATGGTGGCCTCCAAGGATGTGGAAACCTCCATTGCCCGTTTGGCGCAGATGGCGCGGGCTGCTGGAATGCACATCATCCTTGCCACCCAGCGGCCTTCGGTGGACGTGCTCACCGGCCTGATCAAGGCGAACTTCCCGACCCGCATCTCTTTCAAGGTTTCCTCAAAGGTGGATTCGCGCACCATCTTGGACAGCTCTGGTGCCGAACACCTGCTCGGCGCGGGCGACATGCTCTTTCTTCCGCCCGGCGCGGCGAAATTGCAGCGGATTCACGGTGCCTACATCTCGGAAACGGAAACTGAGCGGATCATTCATTTCCTCAAGGAGCAGGGCGGGGCAGATTATGACGAGTCCATGCTCAAAATCGCCGAGGAGGACACGGAAGGCGGCGAGGAGGGTGAGGAAGATTATGATGAGTTTTATGATCAGGCTGTGGCTGTGGTCAAAGAGACCCGGCAGGCTTCGATTTCCATGCTCCAGCGGCGGCTGCGGGTCGGCTACAACCGCGCCGCCCGGATGATTGAGATGATGGAGCGCGACGGCATAGTCGGCCCCTCCGATGGCTCAAGACCAAGAGAGGTGCTGGCTCCGCCGGACTGACGAGCTCAGTTCATGCCGTCAAATCCGGCCAAAGGGCAGGCTTCGCATCTCGGCGCGCTCTTCCGGCAGAACTCCTTGCCGACACGGACGATGAGGGCGTGATATTCATTGAACAAGGCCGCGTCTTCTTCCAGATGGCGCATGAACAGTTCCTGCATTTGGAAATAGTCGCTGTCCTCGCTGATCAGCCCGTGCCGGGAAAAGATGCGGTGCGTGTAGGCATCAACAACAAAGA
>NZ_JBLWEP010000089.1:0-1475 GCF_048287355.1 Candidatus Electronema sp. TJ | reverse complement strand
GCAAGTTCCGCTGGATCGAGCTTGCCTGCCGCCTTCAGCTTGGCAATCGCCTTTGCAACATTGCTCCAATTTGTATTCTGCGTGAGGACAGCCCCGGCCATGATTTCAAAGGGACTGTCGCCGGGCCACCAATGCTGCGGGCCGAAATGGGTCAGCAGACGGTCGTATATCTCTTTCAGGGCAGCAGCAGAGTTCATTCTTTGTCGCCAAGACAGATGCCGATGGAGCGGGCGGTCAGCACCTTGTCGCTGGCCGGATCCACCTGCTTGCGGCGGCGGATCGCCTCTTCCAGCGGCACAGCGGACATGGTCGGCGGAGTCCATGCCACCATGTGATCGAACTGGCCTGCCTCAGCCATGCGCACTGCTGCCGCACCAAAACGCAGGGCAAGGAGTCGGTCGAAGGTGGTGGGCGAGCCGCCGCGCTGCAAATGGCCAAGCACCAGCGAACGGGTGTCCTTGCCGATCCGCTGCCGGATTTCCTCGGCCACCCACTCGCCGATGCCGCCCAAAACAGACTCAGCGCGCCCGGTCTCGCCCTTGCCCCGGCTGATCACCTGCCCGCCCTCAGCCTTGGCCCCTTCAGCCACCACGACGATGGAATAATGCTTGCCGTGCAGCTCGTTTTCAGTGATTTTGCGGCAGACCGCCTCCATGTCAAAAGGGATTTCCGGCACCAAGACCACGTCCGCGCCGCCGGAAATGCCGGAGTAGAGCGCAATCCAGCCGGAGTCGCGGCCCATGACCTCGACCACCAGCACCCGGTCGTGCGACTTGGCGGTGGAATGCAGCTTGTCCAAGGCTTCAGTGGCTGTGGCAACAGCGGTGTCAAAACCAAAGGTGCGGTCAGTGGCTTCCAAGTCGTTGTCGATGGTTTTCGGCACGCCGATCACCGGCATTCCCTTCAAGGCGAAACGATGGGCGATATCCAAGCTGCCGTCGCCGCCTACCGCAATATGGCAGTAAAAGCCCATCCGCTTGAAACAGGCCAGCACCCGTTCGGAAACATCGACAATCTGCACCTCGCCTGCCAGATTCGGCACCGGCATGGCAAAGGGATTGCCCTTGTTGGTGGTGCCGAGGATGGTGCCGCCCATTGGAGTGATGCCCTCCACGTCCTCCGGGGTCAGGCGCACCAGCTCTTCCGGGTCAAGAAAACCCCTGTAGCCGTGCTTGCTGCCATACACTTCCCAGCCAAGCCGCGAGGCTGACTTCACGACTGCAAAAATAACCGCGTTCAGGCCAGGGGCATCGCCGCCGCCGGTGGAGATCACTATCTTGCGCATGGTTCGTCCTATGGTCTTGCTGTTAAAAGAATACTGCCTCCTCTCTCTGAAATAGTACGGGCAGCGCGGCGTGTTGGCAACTGTTTTACGTTTTAACCCAAGTTGCGACCTGCAACAAATTGGTTTGTCACTACGTTTTGAGGACTGCTCTGTTTTGAACTTTTGCAGGAATTGCAGCCAGCCGCCTTCG
>NZ_JBLWEP010000088.1:0-10146 GCF_048287355.1 Candidatus Electronema sp. TJ | reverse complement strand
CGGCAGGAAGCAATGGATCTTTTGCATAGTGAGATGAAACATGTCCCTGCCAAGCAGTCCGCTCGCTCAAGCCCTCTTCGCCGCCCTCTTCACCTGGGGACTCACCGCCGCCGGAGCTTCTTTGATATTCCTCACGAAAAGCGTCAACAGCAGGCTGATGGACGCGATGCTCGGCTTTGCCGCCGGGGTGATGATCGCGGCCAGCTTTTGGTCGCTGCTGGGGCCGGGCATTGAAATGGCGGAGCAGCTTGGCCAGCCCGCTTGGCTGACTGCGGCGGCAGGCTTCATGGGAGGCGGAGTCTTTATGCGGCTGATGGACAAATTCCTGCCGCATCTGCATCCCGGCCTCGGCATGGACAAGCAGGAAGGGGTGCGCACCTCGCTTCAGCGCAGCACGCTGCTGGTGCTGGCCATCACTCTGCACAACATCCCGGAAGGGCTGGCTCTTGGCGTGGCCTTCAGCGCCGGGGCCTCGGAGCTGAAGGCCGCCACATTGGGCGGCGCAGCGGCTTTGGCTGTGGGCATCGGCATTCAAAACATCCCGGAAGGCGCGGCAGTGGCTCTGCCTCTGCGCCGCGAGGGGTTGTCCAAGGGCTGGAGCTTTTTTCTCGGCCAGCTTTCCGGCGTGGTCGAGCTGCTTTCGGCTCTGGCTGGAACCCTGCTGGTCATGCGGATTCAGACGCTGCTGCCCTTCACCCTCTGCTTCGCCGCCGGGGCGATGATGTTTGTTGTGGTGGAGGAGCTGATTCCAGAATCGCAGCAGAAATATGAAAATATTGACCTCGCGACCATGGCCACGATGACCGGCTTCTGCCTGATGATGGTGTTGGATGTGGCGATGGGCTGATGAGCAATGTGCGCGGCGCGGCCAATGCGGACCCGCAGGGCAGATGGGATCATCTTCCTGCGGGCCGTTCAGGCTAAGCTCAGTTGCTTGGGCAGAATTCCGCCGCCGTCAGTGCGCCGTCCCCATTGGCATCTTTCGAGGTGAACATCTGCTTCGCGAAATCGCTGCCCCTAGGATGCTGGACAGACAGAAATTCCGTCAGCGTGACTTTGCCGTCTTTGTCAGCATCAAGCTCGGCAAAACGCTGGAAACATCTCATCCCGCCGCCTTGTCTTTGCGCCAGAGCAGGGACTGCGGCCAAAGCGATGCTCAATGCAAAAACAGCTGTCTTCAAAACTTTCATGGTGTCCTCCATTGTGTCAGTTTATCATGATTCGGCAGCGGGTGCTGCCGCCTGTTCTCTTTGCCTCATGCCGCACTGTACTCGACGGATGTAAAGGAATTTTTTCGGCAGCCCGGAAAATTGTAAAGAGTTTGTAAAATAATCAGTGCATCTGAAGAAATGAACATCCTCATGATTGATGATGACCGGAAGCTCTGCCGTTTGGTGGCTGATTATCTGGAGCCGATGGGTTATGCGGTTGAGGCGGCGCACAGCGGCCCGGAGGGGCTGCGGATGTTGCGGCAAGGCGAGTATCAGGCAGTGATCTTGGACGTGATGCTGCCGGAGATGGACGGATTTGCCGTGCTGAAGGAGCTGCGCCGCGAGTCGGACATCCCGGTGCTGATGCTCACGGCGCGGGGCGAGGAGACCGACCGCATTGTCGGCTTGGAGCTGGGCGCGGACGACTATCTGCCGAAAACTTTTTCCTCCCGTGAGCTGCTGGCCCGGCTGCGGGCAGTCACCCGCCGCTGCCAGCTGACTGAAAGCCGCAGCAGCGCGGAGGAGACTGAGCAGACCCTGCGTTTTGTCGGGCTGGAGATTGAGCAGGTCTCGCGCACTGTGCGCCTGCACGGAGAACCGTTGACGCTGACCCCGCTGGAATACGACCTTTTAGCCGCCTTGGCCAATGCCGCCGGGCGGGTCTTGAGCCGCGACCACTTGCTGGAGGCGGTGTCCGGGCGGAATTACGATGTCTTCGACCGCTCCATTGACGTGCATATTTCCTCGCTGCGGCGCAAGCTGGGCGAGAATCCCCGCCAGCCGCGCTGCATCCAGACTGTGCGCACCGCAGGCTACATGTTCATCGCTCCGCCGGAGCCGCAGCGGTGAAGGCGGCCCGCTCCCTCTTCGCCAGAATTCTCGGCTGGCTCTTTCTCAATCTGATCCTGCTTGCCGCTGCGCTGGCAGTATTTTTTGCTGTGCAGCTCAAGATGAATCTGCACGAGTTCTTCGGCCATCAGGGCGCGGACAGACTCCGCACCGCCGGGATGCTGATCGTGCACGATTTGGAAGGCACTCCGCCAGATGAATGGCAGGATGTGCTCGAACGCCACGGGAAGATTCACGGGGTGGATTTTCTGCTTCTGCTGCGCGAGGGACTGGTCTTTTCGCCGGAAAAACGAAAAATCCCTGACGAGGTGATCAGCCGGGCCAAAGAGATGCTCCTGCGTCATGGCCCGCCAGACGACAACTGCGCAGGCAAACCGCTGGAGCTGCGAGGCAGACGGCCGCAGTTCGTCCTGCATACCAGCAATCCCAGCCGCTGGTGGTTCGGCATCCGGATGCCGATTTATTTGGAAGCCTCAGACCGGCATCTGCCTGCCCTGCTCATCGCCGCCTCAGACTCCATCACCGGCAAGGGTTTTTTCTTCGACCCTGTGCCGTGGATGATCGTGGCGGCGGCAATGATTGTCATCTCGGTGCTTTTCTGGCTGCCGCTGATCCGCAGCATCACCAAGCCGCTGGAGCGGATGACCCGTGCTGCCGAGGAAATCGCCAAGGGCAATTTCAACGTGACGATCCGCGAAGGGCGGGCTGACGAGATCGGACGGCTGGCCGCGACCATCAGCCACATGACCGCCCGCCTCTCTGCTTTTGTCAAAGGCCAGAAACGTTTTCTCGGCGATGTCTCGCACGAGCTTGGCTCGCCGGTGGCCCGGATTCAATTCGGCCTCGGCGTGCTGGAGCAGCGTTTAGACGGCGCGAACCGGGAGCGGGTTCAGGACGTGATGGAGGATGTCGAGCACATGGCCGCCCTGATCAGCGAGCTGCTGGCCTTTTCGCGGGCGGAAATGAATGCGCAGGCAATAAAGCTGAAGCAGCTGCCTCTGCTGCCGGTGATTGAGACCGCTGTCCGGCGCGAGGCGGCTGAAGCGGCGGTGCAGATGCAGGTCGCGCCGGAGCTGCATGTCACCGCCTCTGCCGAGCTGCTGACGCGGGCGATTGCCAATCTGCTCCGCAATGCGGTGAAATACGCAGGCGATGCCGGACCGATTATCGTCACTGCTGCGGAAAAGAGCGGGCAGGTGGAAATCACCGTCGAAGACTGCGGCCCCGGTGTGCCCGATGAGCATCTCGACCGCCTTTTTGAACCCTTCTACCGGCCTGAGCTGTCCCGCGAGAGCGGATCAGGCGGCGTGGGCTTAGGTCTTGCCATCGTCAAAACCTGCGTCGAGAGCTGCGGCGGCGCAGTCTCGGCCTGCAACCGCCAGCCAAAGGGTTTCGCCGTGCGGATGCTCCTGAGCAGCTGTTGATGATGCGCAAGATTGTTAAGTGCCGGAATGAGTTGTGCGCCCGGCTGTTTTGCTGTTCAACCGCTCAATCGTCCACTCCAGCCGTTCCTTAATTGCTCCGTCTTGGCCGGGAATGTTGCTTTTTTCGGGAAGTTTTTTGAGGATGTCTTGCAGCGTTTTCACATCCTCCTGTTTGCCGGTGTATTCCAGATTCCACAGGGCAAGGTCAATGGCTTGGAAGGCGGTGTAAGGGAAGGGGGAAGGCAGGTCGTCCGGGTCGAATTCTTGGTGCGCCTGAATGATTTTGCCGATCAGGTCAGCGTTGGCCTTGCCTGCCAAGGCGCGGACAGCCCCTTGCCGGACGTAATGCAGCGGGTGGCCGAGCAGGGCAATGCCGCGTTTTTCCGGGGCGATGCTGGCGAGCGCATTGCCGAGCATGTATTCCCAATGCTCATTAGGCCAGCTTTTATCCTGCTGCTTCAGCTCGTTCTGTTCTGTTTTCAGCCGCTCTTCGCGCCAAGCTGCCTTTTCCTGTTCCAGTGCCTTCAGCTCGTTTTCCACGTACTCTTTGGCAGCGGCGTATTTCATCCGGCCAAGCCAGTGCAGGCAACGATAGCGCAGCGAATCGTCCTTGCCTTTTTCCAGCGTGTTCAAGAAAGCAAGGAGTTCATCCCCATATCTCCCGGCTGCACCCAAGGCATCAAGGGCTGCTTTCCGGGCAGCAAAGTCTTTCTGCTCGGCAGAAACCAGCGTGCGCAAAACTGCATGAACCTTCTGCTCAACATCAGGGAGATCGGTGGGCTTTTTTTCCCCTTGAAAGGAAACAAGCTGGCCAAGTGCTTTGATTGCCGCCCGCCGCAGATTGACATTAGGCTGATTGAGCAAGGCCAGCAGCGGTTCCGGCTTGATCCATTCAGGATGCAGCTCAGCAAGAAGACCTGTTTGCCTAATTGCTTCCTGTGCTACTTCACGGTTGGGATCATTGATAAGTTGGACAAGCAGCGCGGC
Organism: Candidatus Electronema sp. TJ; assembly: GCF_048287355.1. Lineage (NCBI taxonomy): Bacteria > Pseudomonadati > Thermodesulfobacteriota > Desulfobulbia > Desulfobulbales > Desulfobulbaceae > Candidatus Electronema > Candidatus Electronema sp. TJ. The sequence goes on along the minus strand of NZ_JBLWEP010000088.1, from coordinate 5,675 downwards.
GGCTTGTTTGGTGGCAATAGCGCAGAGAAGCTGGGCCGCTTCTGTTCGTTGCGAAGCATTTTGCGCAGCAAATTTCTCCTGCGCTTTGTTGAATGCCCGCTGCCGCCATGTTTGCAGCTCTGGGGCAAAAGCATTCATCTGCGCCAAAGCAAAAGCCGCTGTTCGCTGACTTTTGCGATTGCCACGTTCAAGCAGTTTTAATCGGATGATTTCAGGTGCGGCTTGCATTGTCCGAAGTCGCCCCAATGCGGCAACAGCGGCTGTTCTAACCTCGCTGTCCTTCAGCATTTCCATAAAGGAAGGCACCGCTGAATTGTCTCCCAAGCTGCTGAGGGCTTCCGCCGCAGAGTCCCGCATATACGAAGTTGTATCCGAGATAATCCTGCCCAATGCAGGCACAGCCGCGCTGTCTCCCAATCTGCCTAAATATGCCGCCGCATATTGCCGCACATTTTCATTCCTATCTGCAAGGAGTTTAAGCAGGGCAGGAGTTGCTGTCCTGTCGCCCAGACTGCCGAGAACTGCTGCCGCCCGCAACTGCACGTAAGAATCTTCATCCGCGAGAAACTTGATCAACTCAGGCACAGCCGAGGTGTCGCCCAGATTTCCTATAGCTTCCGCCACAGACTGCCGCACATTCGCATCCGTATCGGCGAGGAGTTTAACCAATTCATGAACAATCGAGCTATCGCCAAGGCTGCTGAGAGCATATACCGCAGACTGCCGCACCTCCGCATCCGTATCGGCGAGGAGTTTAACCAATTCATGAACAATCGAGCTATCGCCAAGGCTGCCGAGGACTCCTATTACGCTCTGTAGTACAGTTCTATTTTTATCCGCGAGGCACTTGATCAGCTCAGGCACAGCAGTATTGTCGCCTGTGTTGCTGAGAGCATACGCCGCAGACCTCTGCACCTCCGCATCCGTATCTGCGAGAAGCTTGAACAACTCAGGCATAACCGAACTGTCACCCAGCATTCCTACGGCATACGCCGCAGACCTCCGCACCTCCGCATCTTCATCTGCGAGGAGTTTAACTAGCACCGGCATAGCCGAACTGTCGCCAATATTGCCGAGAACTCTCGCCACAACCTGCCGCACGTTCTCACTCTTATCCGCAAGGAGATTGACTAACGCAGGCACAGTCGAGCTGTCGTCATCACCAAGATTGCCGAGAAGTTCCGCCCCATACATTCGTATATATTTATTCGAATTTACAAGAAGCTTGATCAGCCCAGAAACAATCGATCGGTCACCCAGTTTACCAAGGGCGGATGCTGCATCCTTCCGCGTATCTTTATACGTAGTAGCATTTGCGAGGAGATTGACCAGCTCAGACGCAGAGGAGGTGTCTCCTATCTTGCCAAGGGCTTTCGCCGCCGCCAGCCGCATAGGTTCATCTTCATCCGAGAGGAGCTTGCGCAGGTCAGGAAGGGCCGAGCTGTCGCCTAATTGTGCAAGGCTGTAAAGCACATTTGTGTCTTTATTTTTCTGTTTCTCAGAAAGTTGCAATAAAAGAGCAATGATTTTCGCTATTCTGATCTTGGCAAGCTGGGCAGGAAGTGTTCTGATCAGTTCTTGTTCGCCTGTTTTCAGAATGTTCTCAACAAATTTATCTTCCTTGTCCTCTTTGCTGCGGTATATCTTGCTGTACAGCCCGTTTTCGGCATAAACAGACAAGCGGTCACTGAGAGGAAGCCTGCCAACCAGATTGTCCTGCGCATTCGCTTTGTCCTCAACAAGACTGCGGTCAAAACGCTTGTCCGCTTCCATTTCCCAACGCAAGAAAGGGCTTTCATAAAGAAATCCGCGCAAACCAAACACATCCCACCCATGTTCAGTGCCTCGATTGACCTCTATCCGGTTGAACACCCCTTCTTGCGACTGAAGCCAGCGGCCATAATAATTCGCCCGCCAGTTGTTGCCCGCAAAGATCAGCCCGCCAGCAATCAGCACCGCAGCAGTTCCGACAGCAAGCCGTTTCACCCGCTGCCGATGCTTGAATTCCCGGTTCCACTTGTCAATTGATTCAGAAAAGATGTCGTGATACAGCTCATACCAAAACTCTTCACCTCGCTTTTGGCGGCGCAGCACAGCGCAATCCTGGAGCTTGTCCAGCACAAGCTTCAGCGCATTGGCATCAGCGCGGGTCAATTCAGCCAATCGCTCCAGCGGATGCGCCACTTTGGTGGCCCGCTGGCCAACGAGATGATCAAAAGCGGCAGAAGCAAGCACCTGCTCCTTTTTATTGAATTGGCCAATCTTGCGGAGAAAGTAGGTTTCTAAAATACCTTCAGCCTGCCCCGCTTTTTGATACGCCGCATGAGTGATCTGCTTGGCCGCCTCGTCCCGGTGATGCTGCCACAATTCTTGGCAGACAATCTGCAAATGCGGCGGTTCCACCAAAAGCGGCAGCTCTTGCAGCGCAAGCAGCTCCTGCACGCCGAACTGCCGCTCCTGCTCGCGCTTGGCAAGATCATCCAGCACCTGCTCCAGCAATCCTTCTTTGCTGTCCTGCTTTGGCGCGAAACTCCAGCCAATCTGTTTCAGCGGCTGCTCAATCGCCAGCCGCGCCTGATCGCGGGTCAGCTTCTCCAAGCGGAAATAGCTGTCGAACACGCCGGGCAGAAAGGGCTTGAAGGCATTGAGTTCAAGGGCGAAGTCCTCGCGCATCGAAAAAACAAAGCAGGCCGGAAGGCTGCGGTCAAGAACCGCCGCGCTCAGTTCTTCGACAAACGTTTTGAAGCCTTTTTGAAACCGCTGGTAGTTGAAGAACTCTTCAAATTGATCAAGCAGCAGAATCTGCTGGCCGCTGCCGAAGAGGGTGCAGGCCAGCAAGGTGTCTTTCAGGGAAAGCTGGGCGAAATTGCCACCAAAGCTGCCCAGGCCTGGCCGTTTGGCATAATGATTCAGGATGCTCTGCCTGAGCGCCGCGCCAGGCTCGGCAGCCCAGCCGTTGTGATAGATCAGCTCCGCATGATCGTCCGCACGAAGCACCGGCATGATGCCTGCTTGCAGGAGCGAGCTTTTGCCAACGCCGCTGGCCGCCAGCAGCAAGGTCAGGCGGTTGGCGCGGATTTTATCCAGCAGAATGCTTGTCTCGCGGTCGCGGCCAAAAAAGCGGTCTTTCTCCTGCTCGGTGAACGGTTTCAGGCCGATGTAGGGTTCCAAGCAAGCTGCTGAAAGATTATTCATGATTCCGTCTGTTCTGTTCATGCTGCGAATGCCGCGTTGCCGGTTTCAAACGAGACGTTTGCTGTTCAAAATGCCTCATTCGCTGTTGCAAACGCCGCGTTTCACGCTGCGAATGCCACGTTTGCTGCTGCGAACACGCCATTGCCAGTTCAAAACGAGACGTTCGCTGTTCAAAATGCCTCATTCGCTGTTGCGAATGCCACGTTTCACGCTGCGAATGAGGCATTCGCTGCTGCAAACACGTCATTGCCAGCTTCAAACGAGGCGTTTTGAATCGCGAATGCCACGTTTTCTGTTCCAAACAAGACGTTTTTCAGCGCGATTTTGGCATCCGAAAAAGCAAAAATGCTCAATCCGCTGCGCACAAAGCAAGTTCCTGCACGAAGTCCTTGAGCGGGCAATCATAGACCTTCACTTTTCTATCCTGCCAGAACGATTGCGCAAACGAAGAGCCGCCCTCCTGAATCGCCAGCGATGGCGCACGGTCGTGCCGCAGCTCCTGAAGCGATTTGATCAGCAGGCGTTCTTCCCAGCTTTCCGGGTGATGGCCGAGAAACCAGAGCGAATGGAGCGAATTTTTCAGTTTGCTGCCGATGTAGTCAGGAAACTGCTGCTGCATGAAGCGGGTGAAGGTGAAATAATCGCGTTCTGACAGGAGGAGATGGCCTTTGTCATTGAAAATGCCGCCCCGGAGCTGATAAATGACCGCATAGCCGTTTTCAAGCAGGCTGAAGCTGGACAGTTCTTCCGGGGTGCAGAAGACATCCTTTTGATCGGAACAGCGCAGCAGGCATCGTTTGTCTTCCATGTTCGGATGAATCACGGCAAATTTCCGCCTGCCGCGCAGACTCTGTTCAAGCAGGTCATCATAGGCTGTCGAGATGACTAAAAATGGATTCTTCAGATTAGCCAGCAGCTCGTGCAGCGAGATTGGAGATTTTTTCTGATCTGCTTGAAACAGGGAGCGGATGTCATTGACCAGATCAGCGCGGCTGCTGTTCAATGCCAGCTCTTTCTGCTCGCAAAGTTCTGACAAAGGGCCATGAAAAGCGTTCTGGCTGAGATGCTGCTTGATCGCCTCTGTTGAAGGCAGCTCTGCGCCAAGAAGATGCGACAGCTCCTGCCCAAGACAGAGGATGACCTGACCATTGTGCAGCTGCCCGGCGAGCTTTTTGTAATCAGGACGGCTTGCGGCGGCTTTCCTTCTGTTGTCCAGATTGCTGAAGAAAAAAATAAAGGCTTCGGCAGCAATTGTCCGTTCAGCAAATCCTTTGATCTCGGCAAAGATTTCCTCATCGTCCTCGCTGATGCCCTCTTTCCGCATTCGTTCCAGCTCCAAGCCAATAGCGGGAAAAACAGAGCAGATTTCAAAGGCGCGGCCAGAAAGCTGCATCATCGCCTGGTTGATGCGGGCCGCCGGATCAATATGTTCCTCAGTCAGACCGGCAAAAGAGGGCATGATCTCCTCAATTGCCGAAAAGATAGCTTGCAGATTGGCGACGGCAACCGCATGACCGCGCTGCCCGGCAGCAGGATCAGCATTGTGGCTGACAACAGCCAGCAGTCCGCCCGCCTCGTCGCAAAGCGGAGAGCCGCTGTAGCCGCCTTGGAGCTTGGAGAACTCATCGTCATCAACATGAATGTCCCACGCCTCAATGCTTTTGCTGCCAACAGCTTTAAAGGAGATCGGCTTGCCCAGCCGCCCGCGAATATCCCGGAGAACATAATTTTCTCTTGCTCCGAGATGCGGGCCGTAGCCGAGAATCTGAAACGGTATGTCCGGCTTTCCTTTTGCAGGCCGATTGAGGAGTGGCGGCGCGGTGCCGTCATGACGGATGCTCAACAAGGCAAGATCAACCGTGTTGGAGGAGCCTGCGGCCTCAATCGCCGCTTCATGCGGGACGGCATCGGCTCCGCTAGCGACAACTTTGCCGCCAAGCTGCTCCACCACATGGGCGCAGGTCAGCAGATACAGTTTGCCCTCCTTACAGGCCACCGCAAAGCCGGTGCCGAAGGCTTTTTTGCCGCTGTCGGCACTGGTCAGGAGGAAAACGGCACCCTCTTCGATGGCCATAAGAAACTATCTCCTGTTTTCTTGATGCAGAATGATAGGAACGGCTTTGCTGTACTGCTGAAAATCTTGGTCGCGGGTGTAAATTTGGCGTTCTTGCTGCTCGCCTGCTCAATTATTCTGCTTCGCTCTTTTTTGAGATAGGTTCATTTCTCCGCCTTGGGCGAAATGGAGAGCTTGATTTTCAGATTGGCACTGCCGTTCGCCTTAGCCAGAAAGACCGAGCCGGAAGCGGAAAAGCCAAGTTGCAGTTCGACCTCGGCACTGCTGATTGACATGTCTTTGTTCAATTCGTTCCAGACCGACACCACCGGACGGCAGGCTTTGAGCAGCACCGGGCGCACGGAGTCAATCGCCTTGTCCACCTGCTCCGGCATTCCGCCGGAAATTTGCCGCACCTGATCAGGCG
>NZ_JBLWEP010000087.1:0-10149 GCF_048287355.1 Candidatus Electronema sp. TJ | reverse complement strand
AGCTTCCATTCCGCATCGCTCATTCCCTCAAATCTTCCTGACATGCTCTGCCCTCTTTGGAGAGAGCAGTTTAACACCTTTCAGGCATTAGTGGGATAGGTTCCATCTTTTCCCTATGACATCCCATTGCAACAAACTATGCACATATTTTTTTAAAATAAGGACTCATAGTAAAAAACTGGGCATCCATTTTCTTTCTAACACCACCCATTTTTTAAAACTGTGCGGTCAGTTCTTAGAACTGAGCACCCAGTTTCTTTCTATGACCGCCGAGTATTAAAAACCGGGTGCTCAGTTTAAGAAACTGGTGCGTCGGTTTCTTACATTCCCCTCTCATTTTGTAAAATTGAGCCGCGCATTCGTTCCGCTCCATTCTTTAAAATGCGGCAACGGCAGACTGAGTTGACTGCAAGGGATCCCAGCCGCAAAGATCGTTTTCGGATGATTCTAAAAGACGGCTGTCATCTAAAAATTCAAATGGGTTACGCTCTCTGCCATTTTCCCACATAAGCGAATAAAATTATATTTCGCTCTCGCCGATCCAGAAATCAGCGGGCGTAAAGCTCATTTTAGAATCAACAGACTTCTCTGGCCGCTCAGGCGTATCTTCAGCGCACCATCCAGAAAAATATCCTTTCCATATTGGCCATGCGCATGAAGTTCAGCGGTAAATTTCCGCACAGCATCTAATTTAGGAATAAGAATAGGAATTTCAACTTGCTCATCGTTATGCAGCACTATCCTTGCCTTAACAGTTTTCACGTCAATCTGATTCAACTCGTGTTGACAGAAACGGCCTATATTTGCCACACAAACCGGATTCAGCCAATACTTCGCCTCATTTCCGTCCTTGCCGACTGCACATGAGGCGGTTCATCAACTCTGCCTGATAGAACCAGAACTTGTTTATCCTACCCAGCCCTGCGCCACGAACAGCCCGGAGAGCATGAGGAGGATCAGGCTGGCGGGCAGCATGATCCGCCATTCCAGATACATTAACTGGTCAACCCGGACTCTGGGGAAGGTCCAGCGGAACCACATATAAATAAAGACGATCAGGAACGCCTTGGCGAAGAACCAGAGGAAGCCGGGAATCAGGTTCAGCAGCGGATCAATGACTGGCAGACCGAAGAGCGGAGCATGGAAGCCGCCAAGGAAAAAGGTGGTGACCAAAGAGGCGGCCACGAACATGTTGACGAATTCTCCCAAGAAAAACATGGCGAAGCTGATGCCGGCATATTCGGTGGCAAAACCGCCAGTCAGCTCGGACTCTGCCTCGGCGATGTCAAAGGGAGTGCGATTCAGCTCGGCAGTGGAAGCAACCAAGTACATAATAAAAGCTAAAATGCCAAGGAAGGGCAGCTTGAAAATCCACCAATCAAAGATGGTGCCCTGCTGGACCAAGACAATGCCGCGCAGCGAGGCGGTGCCGGAAAGCATGACCACCAGCAGCATGAGCAGGGCAATGGAAATCTCAAAGGAAACCATCTGCGCACCGGAACGCATCGCGCCAAGCAGCGAGTATTTATTGTTGGATGCCCAGCCTGCCAAGAGTATGCCGAGGATGCTCAGGCCGGAAACGCCGAGGACGTAGAGCACGCCGCCAGCCGGATCGGCCACTTGCAGGTGGTGGTCAAAAGGAATCACGGCCAAGACGAGAAAGGCTGCGCTGACCGGCAGCAGCGGGGCGAGGAAGAAGATGAAGGTGTCCGCGCCTTCCGGCTTGAGTATTTCTTTGAAAATAGCCTTGATGCCGTCAGCTAAAGGCTGAAGCAGGCCATGCGGCCCCACCCGCATTGGGCCGAGGCGGAGCTGGAAATGGGCGGAAACCTTGCGTTCCAGAAAAATCAGTACAGCACCCAAAGAACCGACCAAGGCCATCAGACTGAGCAGCGCAAGCAGCCCGTTGACGACAGCGGCGATGGTTTCAGGAAAGATGCTGCGGACTATATCGCCGATGAGGTTGTTCACCGGATAAAGCTCTACAGAAGAAGGCATCATGGCGTGTCACCTGTTTTTTCTAACGGTCAATGTCCGGGATGACCAAGTCGAGCGTGGACATGATGGTGATCAGGTCGGCCACCTTGTGTCCGGCGGCAAGTTCGTTCAGCACGCTGAGGTTGGAGAAGTTGGGCGAGCGGTATTTAAGCCGGTAAGGCTTGGTGCCGCCGTCAGAGACAATATACACACCGAGCAGGCCGCGCGGGGTTTCCACTTGGCTGTAATAGCTGCCCTTCGGCAATTTGTAGTTCTGCTGCGGCTGGCTGCGGTGCGGGCCGCCGGGGAAACGGGCCACGGCCTGTTCCAGAATCCGCAGCGACTGTACCATTTCCTCCATCCGCACTTGGCAACGGTCGTAGCTGTCACCTTTGCTGCCCAGCGGAATATCGAAATCGAATTGATCGTAAATCGAATACGGATCGTGCTTGCGGACATCATAATTGATGCCGGAGCCGCGCAGTACCGCACCGGTGCAGCCGTAGGACAGGGCTTTTTCCGGCGAAAGAATGCCAATATCCCTTGTCCTCTCCAAAAAAATGATATTCTTATTGAGCAAGGTGCTGTACTCGTCCAGCATCTTGGGCATGATCTTGAGCAGATGCTTGACTCTGGGTATGAAGGTGTCTGGCACATCTGCCGAAGAGCCGCCAGGCCGGAAATAGTTCACAGTCAGGCGTGCGCCACATAACTCCTCAAAGATGTCGTTGATCAGCTCCCGCTCGCGGAAGGCGTAGAAAAACGAAGTGAAGCCGCCCATGTCCATGCCGAGCACGCCCCACCAGAGCAGATGCGACTGGAGCCGTTGCAGCTCGCAGATCATCAACCGGATGTATTCACCGCGCTCCGGCACGCCGATGTCCAAGGCTTTCTCCACCGCCATGCAGAGGCAGAGGTTGTTGGAGAAGGCAGAGAGATAATCGAGGCGGTCAGAGAGATGGAGATTCTGGACATAAGTCTGATTCTCCGCCATCTTCTCGATACTGCGATGGATGTAGCCGAGATGCGGCACCACTTCCACCACCGTCTCGCCGTTGAGCCGCACCACCACACGCAGCACACCGTGGGTGCTGGGATGCTGCGGCCCGATGTTGACGAAGAACTCCTCGGCCTCTTCGTCCTCCGGCGGCGGCAGTCTGAAGCCTTCCGGCAGCGTGTTTCCCTCAAGACTGTATTCGCTGAATGATTCCGTGATCATTTCCTTCCCGTTCTTTTCCGTTTCCGTCGCTGTCAACATATCGCCCGCCGCACTGCTTAACTGTCGAGCACCTTGCCCCGCAGCAGCTTGATTCTGCTCTGCCGAATCTTGCTTTCCAAGCGTCTTTTTTCGGATGCCTGCGTCGCTTTCGTCGGTTTTCTTGTCTTCTGAACCGCCAACACTTTTTTGATCAAATCCCGCAGCCGCTCCAGCGCATCCAGCCGATTCTGCTCCTGAGTCCGGTATTGCTGCGCCTTAATGATGACCACGCCGTCTTTGCTTATCCGCGCATCATTAAGGAACTGCAACCGCTGCTTGCAGATCTCCGGCAGCGATGAAGCTTTGATATCAAAACGAAGGTGAATCGCTGAAGCTACTTTGTTCACATTCTGCCCGCCAGCTCCCTGCGCTCGGATGGCCAGCAGCTCAATCTCGTGATTGGGGATGAAGATGTTGCGGGTGATGTGGAGCATTGCTGTGCGGCGTTAATACGGCCTTTTCACCACCCGCGTCGGATCATCATAGTCCTTGCGCAGCGGATAGCCGGGGAAATCGTTTTCTAAGAAAATCCGCCGCATGTCTTGATTATTGCGGAAGCGGACACCGAAGAAATCATAAACCTCGCGCTCATGCCATTCCGCGCCGAAATACAGATCAGAAATGGTTTCCATTTCCGCGTCGCCGGTTTCAGGCTGCTTTGCCGCTTTGCTGCGGAAGAAGAGCTTGTGGCCTTCGCGGCAGGAAAGCAGCTGCACCACAATGTCAAATGAGTCTTTCCAGTCTACACAGGTGAGCTGAATGAGCATGTCCAAGCCAAGGCTCTGCTCATTTTTCAGATATTCGGCAAAGGCCCGGTACTGCTCCGGTGGCACAACCAAATCAAGGATGTAATCCGGCCCCAGCTCGGCCACGGCCTTTGGGCTGATTCCCGGATGACCATAGACCTCAACAGCAGGGAATTTCTCCTGAACCATTTGCAGCAAGGTCCAGTTGCTAATGCCCTGCGCTGTCGGTTTTCTCCGGGGCAGATTCGGGAATTCTTCCTTCTTCACGCGGGCAGACTTGGACGACGCAGAACTGGCCGACTTGGCTGGGTTATCACGTTTGAACTGCTCTCTCGCCTCGCGCTGATCCTCATCCTTCCGTTTTTCCTGCGCCGCCCATTCCGCCTGCGCCTTGCTGAACAAATCCTCAAAGGGCGCATTCAGTGTCTCACGGACTTTCCATGGACGGCGGCGGCCCTCCTGCTTGATCTTTTCTTGGAGCTGCAAGATGCCCTGAATCAGGGCTTCGGGCCGGGGTGGGCAGCCAGGAATATATACATCCACTGGCACCAGCCGGTCGCCGCCTTTGACCACCGAATAGGAGTCATAATAAAACGGTCCACCGGAGATAGCGCATGAACCCATCGCAATCGTGTATTTAGGCGCGGGCATCTGCTCGTACAGCGTTACAAGATTTTTAGCCATTTTTTCGCTGATCGTGCCAGCAAGAATGATCATGTCAGCTTGGCGGACGCTGGCGCGCATGACCTCGTAGCCGAAGCGGGCCAAATCATGCCGGGCCGCGATGGTGGACATCATCTCGATCGCACAGCAGGAGGTGGCATACACCAGCGGCCAGACCGAGTTGGCTCGTCCCCACGCCACCAGCAGCTCGACTGCGTCAACCAGCTTGATGCCGCCGGGCAATTTTTCAATCAGCTCGCCGGACTGCCTGACCAGGGCGGATGCGCCGTTGTTTACTCCCATACCAGAACCCCCTTTCGCCACGCATAGAGCAAGCCGGAGAAAAGAACAAAGATGAAGCAGAACAATTCAAAATAGAGCAGATTGATCGTGACTGCGCCTGCCGTCCCGCTTGCCACTGCCCGAAAAATTTTCATGCAAGGGAAAAGAAAAAGCGTCTCAATGTCGAAAAGGAGGAAAAGCAGGGCGAAGATGTAGTAAGCGACTTTGAAGCGGATACGCGCATCGCCTATGGGTGTCTCTGAACACTCATAGGCCTGACGCTTAAGAAAACTGTCTGGCGAACGATAGGCGAGCAATTTAGCCAGCAGCATCGCCCCGCCTGCGAAAATCGCGCCAAGAAAGGCGACGAAGCCTATCAAAATATAGCTGTCCATCAAAGCGTGATCTCTGGAAAAAGATTGTTGATGCGTTTGTTCTGCTCCATCAAAGAGCAAAATCGGCAAGCTGTCAAGAGGAAAGAGCGGCGCACTCAGTCCGCTGCCTAGCAAAAGAAGGGGAAAATATTTTTATACCATTTCCTTAATCGCATGTCAAAGAAATAGATGATGATTATAAACTCTATTGATCAAAATCCGCGCAGACTGTCTTCTTGACGGGCACCCTGACAACAGGGTAGTATGTGAGAAACAGTCTTAGCCCTCGAAAAAGCGGAATAAGCGCACAACGATGACGACGATCCTGCCTAAACTCTTTCAGCGCGGCGCAGCCCTGCTGGTGACACTCCTCCTGCTGCCGGTTCCTGCACATGGCTTCAGCATCGGCGAGGAGCGGCTGCTCGGCGAGAAACTGTTGTATGCCGTCCGAAAGAATTTCGCCCTGATTGACGACCCCGATGTTTCCCAATATGTCAACAGCCTTGGCAGGCAAGTGCTGAAGGCCGCCGGGCCTCAATATTTCGACTATCATTTTTTTGTGGTCAAGAATGATCAATTCAACGCCTTCGCCGCTCCTTCCGGCCTGATCTTCCTCAACAGCGGCTTGGTCAAGACCATGAAGAGCGAGGATCAGCTTGTCAGCGTCATGGCCCATGAGGTTGGCCATGTGGTCAGCCGTCATATCGCCTCCCGCATGGCCAAGCAGAGCAAGGTGAACGCCCTCAGTCTCCTCTTCGGCGCAGCCAGTCTGGCCGCAGGCAATCCGGCCCTGACGCAGGGGCTGCTCACCGGTGCGCTGGCGGCGGGAGCAACAGCCGGATTGAGCTTCTCACGGCAGGATGAGGAGCAGGCCGACCGGCTGGCCTTTGACTGGATGCGAAGCATGGACCGCGACCCGGCGGCGATGGAGGAGACACTCAAAACAATGCGGCGGATCACCCGCTATCACTCTGAGCAACAGCCGCCCTATCTGCTCACACATCCTAATCCTGAAGACAGGCTCCACTATGTGCAGTCGTTGCTCGAACAGGAAGGCCGCCGGATGGCAGCAGAGAAGAATGATGGCGGACGCTTCGCCTTTCTCCGTTTCAAGCACCGGATATTGAGCGAATCTTTGGATGCCAACGAGATGCGGACATGGTGTTCGGGCACTATCGCTTCCGGAAAAAATGCCGAGGAAGTCGGTATGGCCCGCTACGGATTGGCTCTGCTCAGTGCCAAAGAGATGGATTTCAGTGGCGCAATTCACCAGATGGATCAGGTGCGGCTTGATTTTCCCGGCAGGGAGATTCTCGATATCGACTTGGCCGCGATTCATTTAGAGGCCGGACAGCCCGCCGAGGCTTTGAAGCTGCTGCGTCCGGCGCACCGACAAGATCCGAATGACCTTTATGCGGCCTTCCATTTAGCCAGAGCTTTGGAGCAGACAGGCGACCTTGCCGGAGCGGAAAAGCTGCATTTCGAAACAGCTAGAGCCCTGCCTGACTATTCGAAAATTTATTACGAGCTGGGACGGCTTAAAGCGCGGCAGGGGCAAAACGGATCCAGCATCTTTTATCTCGGTCAGCATTATCTGCATGAAGGCCGGGTTGAGCTGGCCAAGCAGCATTTGCGGCGGGCGGAAAAAGATCAAACTATCCCTTCTGTCCTGCGTCAAGAGGCGAAATTCATTCTGGAACGGCTGAAACAGCTGGAGGACGCGTGACGACCAGAAATCACGCCGCCGCTTGTTCTCTGTTCTTTTTTCAACACAAGGCCAAGTCATGCTGAAACGATTTTCCGTCTCTCTTGAAGAACCTCTGCTGGAGCGTTTTGACGACTATATCAGTCGGCATGGCTACTCCAACCGCTCTGAGGCGGTGCGCGACCTGATCCGAACCAACCTGATTCAGGAGGAATGGGAGCAGGACAGCGAGGTCGTGGGGGTCGTCACCTTGGTTTACGACCATCATCAGTCCAAGCTGCAGGAGCGGATCACCGAGGCGCAGCACGACTACTATCAGTTGATCAGCTCGTCCACCCATGTGCACATGGACCACCATAACTGTCTGGAAGTGACGATTGTCAAAGGCAATGCCTCGAAAGTCCGGGCGCTGGCTGAAAAGATGATCGCCCTGCGGGGGGTAAAAAGCGGCAATCTGACCATGAGCAGCACCGGCGACGGGCTGCATTGAGAGTGACAGGAGAAAACACGTGGAATACCGGACAGGTTCTGTGGGGAGGGTGATTGCGGCCCGCTTTGATCACGGTGAGGATTTTCTCGCTGGACTGCGGGAGCTGGTGTTGTGCGAGCAGATTGCCAGCGGCTGGTTTCAAATCATTGGCGCATTGGGCAGAGCCGGAGTGGTGATCGGTCCGAAAGAGCCGGTAGTGCCGCCGGATCCAGTCTGGCAGGAAGTGGAGGCGGTCTGCGAGGTGCTCGGCACTGGGTCGGTTCATTTAGACAACGGCGAACCGAAAATTCATCTCCATGCCGCGTTGGGTGAGCACGGCGAGACGCTCACCGCCTGTGTCCGCCGCGACAGCAGGGTCTATCTGACCTTGGAGGTGCTGCTTTTCGAGCTGAACGGCCTCGGAGCCTCCCGGCCTTGGGATGCGCAGAGCGGCTTCAGCAAGCTGCGCTTCGCATGAGCGTGTTGAAGGTCCGGCTATTTCAGAAAAATGCCCGCATCTGCCGCTGCCTCGGCGGCATTGCGGACAAAGATATTTGCGAAATCGTCAATCTCGCCTAAGCCACGTTCCACCGCATGTACCTCAAAGCCCTCTTGTTCCAAAACGCTTTTCCAAGAGTCTTCCTCCGGCCCAGCCATGTCCTTGACTGAATGATCGCCTGCCACCACCATGAAAGGTTTGAGCAGCACTCTTTTTGCCTCTGAACGCTGTAGCTCACCGATCACATCATCAAGGCTTGGAAACCCTTCCACATTGCCGATCAGCGTCAGCACATCTGGATGCAGCGTGCGCATTCGGCGGGCCAGCTCGACATAAGATCCCGCAGACGGGAAATGCTCGTTGCCGTGGCCCATGTAGACTAAGGCGGCCCGTGCGGCCCGTGCCATCTCCGCGTCGGCGGCCAGTGCCTTGGCGGCGGCTGTTATGTCATCAGCGTAGGGATGGATCGGGCCGTAGGTGCCGAGAGCTGGGCGGCCCAAGGCGATCTTGTGAAACGGCTTGTATTTTGTTTTCTTAACCGTGCCCATCCGCAGCAGACTGTCCACGTAGGTGCCGAGATCAAGGTATTCCTCGCCCATGGCGATATGGGTCGGCTGAAGAACAATACTGTCATAGCCTTGATCTTGCAGGTCAGCGATGACGGCCAAGACTGTTCTGACACCAAGAATCTCCACCGGAATGTCCGGGTGGGCATGAAGGTAAGCCGGATCAGCGGCACGTTTCTGCCAGCGGCGGCGAATGATGTTGGAGGTGAAGGCTATCCGCACCGGGATGGCTGGAAACCGCACCGTCATTTTGGCATGAATATTGAGCAGTCCCTTCAGGGCTGATTCAACCGTTGTCCCGAACATAGCCAAAACTATAGCCGCCTTATGCTCCACGTTCCATCTCCAATGCTTTCGCTTTCAAAAAAAACAGCAAAGCCGGAGACGCAGTCAGCGTCTCCGGCTTTGAATCTGTTAATGTCAGGAACCCTACGCTTTTCAGCAGAGGCTTTTATTTCACCTTCATGAGGTCCTGCGGATTGATGAAGTTGGGATCGTTCATGACCCCATCCTTCATGTACTGCATCTGCTGCTGCTTGATCTGGCCGCTCATGCCGCTTGAACCAGGCAGGCCAGGAATGTTCGGGAAGGTGCTGTCGCCGATGCCTTCCTGCATATAGCTGATCTGCGGCATCTTGATCTGGTTGCTGACCTGAGTGACGATCTTCGGCATCATCTGGCTCTTGAAGCGGTTCGGCAGCTCCCACGGTTTGATGCTGCCGATGATGGTCTGCACCATCTGCGGCTGGATGTTGCTTCTGTAGAGATTCGGTGCCATGCCGGAGATGTTCCGGTAACGGTCCATCATGATGGTGTCGCGCACTTTGGCCCGGATCTGATTGGCTGCTGCTGCGCCCTGCTGCATGACGGCCAGATTTTGCTGGGTCATTTGCTGAGCCAGAGAATCACGCTGCTGCTGGGGCATGTTCTGAATCGCCTGCTCAATCATGTTGCGGATATCCAGTGTGGGAGGGGGCGCAGACTGTGCAGCCTGATCTGCGTCCGGTGCCCAAAGGCCATCCATAGAAACATTGCTCGTGACCTGCTGATTGATGTTGGACATCATGCCGGTGGCGATGCTGTTGGCGATGCTGTTGGCCATGCCTGACATCGGATTTGCAGCAGCACTGCCTTGTTGTGCCGAGGCAGAACCTGCTGCGGCGGCAGCCAGTCCAATTGCAAGGGTGAATCTTAACACTGTCTTTCTCATTTTTCCTCCTCCTCTTGTTTGAAAAACCATCCGCACTATGCGGACAGATGCCTCTCAAAAATCCGGTTCAGCCCCGTCTTTTTTCTGAAGAAGCAAATTCTCCAGCGCATTCCTTTGTAGCACGTTTCGCAGAGTTTGTACAGTTTTTTTTACTCACTTCTGCGAAAAAATATCCGATCAGCGACGGCTGTCCACAATAATATCGGAATACATAAAGAATTTCAAATCATTTTCCGCTAAGCTCTAAAAAAAACAAGTTGTGACCTCTGCTGTTCACAGAAAAGTTTCTTGCGTATGCCGGGCGGAAGGAGGAGCATAAACCTTATGCGGAAGTTTTTTTGCTCAGCCCAGCCTGAAGCGTCCGCTTTGCCCGCAGGCATGGCTGTCTCCGCGCGTTCAC
>NZ_JBLWEP010000086.1:4734-10242 GCF_048287355.1 Candidatus Electronema sp. TJ | reverse complement strand
TCCAAGCTGAGAGACACCATTTTGATGTCCGCCTCTTTGATCTTGCGGCAGATTTCCTCCGTGACCAAAGTGCCGTTGGTGGCAAGGCACATCCGCAGGCCAAGCCCCGTTCCATAAGCAGCAATATCAAAAATATCAGGCCGCAGGAGCGGTTCGCCGCCGGAGAGCACCACCACTGGGCTGGCATAGGATTTGATGTCATCCAGCACCCGCTTGGCTTCATCCAAGGAGAAATCAGGATGCCCGGCAACCGCCAAGCTCGATGAGGATCGGCAGTGCACACAGTTCAGGTTGCAGCGGCGGGTGGTTTCCCAAGCGATCCATTTCGGTTCAAAATCCATGCTCAAAGCCCTAGCTTCGGAAAAACTGACTTGCGGAAAAGAGAAAAAGGACATAACTATGATCAACTATATTCCGTCCGACGGGTCAGGGTCAACAGCTTTGTACGCCGCCAGAGGCGACAACGTTATTTCAGAAGGAGGGTCTCTCATGCAGGAAGTTAAGATCATCGTCACCCCTATAGATTTTTCCGACAACGCCAAGATGATCGCCGATTCAGCCGCCTACGTGGCAGGCAAGTTCGGCGCGGAGCTGCATCTGGTTTTCGTGGTGCAGGACTTCGAGGACTACACCGGCTTTTTTGTCCCGCCGGTCAATCTCCCCAATCTGACTAAAGAATTGCTGGAGTCGGCACAGCAGAGGATGGAGGAGTTTACTGAAAGCTGCCGGGAAACAGCGACCGCTGCCGGAGTTGCGACGCTGCGCAGCAAGGTGTTAAACGGCGACGTGGCCGAGGAGATTCTCAGCTATACGGAGGAGATCGGCGGCAATATGATCATCATGGGCACCCACGGCTACAAGGGGCTTGAACGGATCATGTTTGGCAGCGTCGCTGACAAGGTGGTAAAAACCGCCTGCTGTCCGGTGCTGACCATAAATCCCTACCGCCAAAATTGCGGTGTCCAGAACTGAACAAAGAGCCTGAGCGGCTCTGATGCCGCCCAGGCTCACCGTTCCGGCTCAATCCCATGCGCACGCAGAATGTTTTTGGCGGCCAGCTGGTTCAGGGACGCTGTGAATTTCTTGCGCAGCTTGTGTTCCTCCACCACCATCCAAGCGCAGTCGACGATGCCCTCCGCACCCGCCTTTGCCACTTCATCATCGGCAAAGGTAACACTGCCATCCGCATGAGAAATGCAGGCTTTGCCGTAAGGATCCAGCGCAGGATAAATGGAGACAAAGTCGATGAACTTCAGCCGCAGCTCCAGCAGCGGGTCCAAGCCGTTTTTGGAGCGGCCTGTCTCCAAGTAAAGAGCAATAAACTCATTGACCGCCTGATCAATCTCCAACAACAGACGTGGAGGCTTGATCTCTGGCGCAGCCTCCTCGGATGAGGAGGGCGGCTCTACCGCAGGCGGCGCGGCGACCGGATCGCTGATGAAGTAGCCAAGTCCGTAGCTGCCGCCGCTTTTCTGAAGCATGGCCAGCAAGGTGTTGTAGTCGTCATCCGATGGGCTGAGGCCGCCAGTGCCCCAGTAGTAAGAACCGCCCCGCCGCTGGCCTTGGTGGAAGAAAAGGACAGCGGCGCAGTCGTTGCGGCCTTTCACATCCACTTCGATGAAGCCGGAAAAGTCCTTTTTATTGAGCCGGAAAACTAAGTCGGGCAAACTGACTTTGGAGGAGGGCAGCCGCTCTTTGGCGCGGCGGAAAGCAGGCAGTTGACCCCAGAAAAAGATTGAGTCTGGATCGAGATAATAGACAGAAACCTGAAAATTGCGCTGACGCAGGGCGGCGAGGATGTGATCGAGCTGCTCCGAGGCTAAGGCATGCTCGCCCCTGTTCTGGGTCAGGCCTCGGACGATGTCCGACTCGTCAAAATAGACCATCAGCTCCTGATCCGCACCTTTGCCGTAGAGACAGCCTGTGCCGATTTCTCCCTGCAAATGCTGAATAAACTTCTCAACATCCAGATAATAGCTGTTCAGGCCGCTGAGAAAGGGTTTTTCGCGGGGCAGAAGCATGGGCGTTTATAGGCTGAGTTCTTCTTTGTTCGGCCAGAAGACGGCGGACAGGATCATAGCAGTCTGCGTTTGAGCGGCCTTGAAACCGCTGATTCCCCCTCAACACGGCAAGTGCCGGGGGCTTTCGGCACTTGCGCCAGTAAGGTCTGCTGCTGCTGTCTTCAGCCCCTGAGGCAGACTGCGGCGGCGCAGGATGGGAGCAGCGGCATCTGCGCACCGAGTCCCTGCCGACGATTGATTGCTGCTGTCCTGCCTTTCAAATCCTCCGGCCTGTCCCCGCAAGCAGGGCAAAGATTATGTTTTCATGTGCAATCTTTATTGCCGCTTGACTCTCAGCCGCTCCACGGCAATGCGTACCGAATGGCGCATCCGCTCTAAGGCCGTGCCGAGATCGCGCAGCTCGCGGGAGCCTTCCGCAGTGATGGCCAAATTCAGCTCGCCCAAGCTGATCCGGTTGGCGATGTTGGTCAGGGCGCGGGCCGGGCGGACAACGAGCCAGTCAGCTATGAAGAGAAGCAGTCCGGCGAACAGCAGTGTCAGTCCGGCAGGAACGAGCAGCAAGGGAGAGCACAGGACATGCTGTGCCATTTGCCGGGCTTCTGCCGCTTGCAGGCCGACATGCACCTCGCCGTCGCCCTCGCGCAGAGCCAGCACCCGGTCATGCACCGGCAGGCCGCCGATGCTGAGACTGACGCTCCTGTCTTCCTTCGTCCCGGCCTTCAGCCTGTTCTGAGCCAGCAGTTCTGCCGGAAAACCTTTTGCCTTGACCTGCTGGACAAAGCTGTTGTCAAAGCCACCCTGCGGGTTGAAATATCCTGCCACTGCTGCGCCTTTCTCGTTCATCACCGCCGCATAGGCCACACCTGGCAGCTTAGCTGTGTGCTCGGTCTCAAGATTGACCGCCGCATAATCTTTCTGGAGAAAGGGCGTTCTGACCGCCCGCTCCAGCGAGAGGGCCAAGGCTATGCCGCTCTGCTCCCGCTCTTGGGCCAGTAAGGTGGGCAGCTGCCGGGAATACAGATATAAGAAAGAGCTGCCAGCTGCCAGCAGTCCCGCAGTCATCACCGCTGAAAGATACAGGAGGATCGGCTTGCCACGGCCCCGCGCCGCCGCTGCGGCGAGCGGTTCCGCTGTCTTCCTCCGTTCCGGCTGCGGCTGAACGCTGGCTGTTTCTTCTTTGACAGCCGCCGCCGCAGGCGGATTGACGGCATCTTTCGGCTTCTCCACCACAATGATGTGACCGCAGGCCTTGCAGGCGAATTTCGCCCGCTGGCCTTTGATCTGGCTTTCATCGATGTGGTACTTCTTGGCGCAGTCCTCGCAGATGACCAGCATGGCATAGGCTCCTTTCCTGTCCGCCTGTCAGATCCGGCGGCTACCGCCGGACATCCCTGCTTCAGTTATAGGCACCTGAAACCCTGCGGTCAATTGTTATTTTGCCCGCAGCGGCTTTAGGGCGGAAGAGAAAGAAGGCTTCAGACCTTGAGCTTTTTCAGCAGCCAAGCCATGTTCTGTCCCAAGGTGCGCATGATGGCCACGCCTTCAGCATCGGCGGCGACTTCGCCTTTCTCCCGGCCCATGCCGATGTTCCAATGCGAAGAGCCGACGATGATCATCTGACCGATGGTGAAGAAATGGTTGATGGAGTCGAACACATGAATTGCTCCGCTCCGGCGGCAGGCCACCACAGCGGCCCCGGCCTTGCGCCGGTGCATGTCGCCGTTGGCCCGCGAGACCATGCCGCTGCGGTCAATCAGGGCTTTCAGCTCGGAACTCATGTCGGCGAAATAGGTGGGCGAAGCGAGGATAATGCCGTCGGCCTCGTCCATTTTGGCAATGCAGTCGTTGATGCAGTCGGTTGTTACTGCGCAGCGGCGGTTTTTGTTGGCAAAGCATTGATAACAAGCGATGCAGCCGTGCGGGTGCAGTCCAGCCAAGCTCACCAGCTCGGTCTCTATGCCTTCTTTTTCCAGCTCCTCAAAAACATAATGAATAAGCCTTTCGGTGTTGCCGCCTTTGCGCGCGCTGCCGTTGAATGCCACAACCTTCATGCTGCCTTTCCTCCCCTTTTTTAGATCAAACGACGATAAATGATCCCCGAAAAACTATACGCCAGATGACGGCAGGGAGCAACGGGAAAGCGAGCCGCGCAACTGCTCCAGCTCGATCTTCAGGCAGCGGTTCATGACTACAGCCAGTCCTGCTTCTTCAGCAAGCTTTGCCGCCGCCTGGTTGACCACGCCCTGCTGCATCCAAACCAGCTTTGCTCCGACAGCGATCGCCTCGCGCACAATCGGCTCAACTTCCTCAGAGCGGCGGAAGATGTCAACAATATCAATTGGCGTTGGAACGGAGCGCAGATCAGGATAAGCGATCTCGCCCAGCACCTCGGCGCAGCTTGGATTGACCGGGATGATTGCATAACCTGCCTCTTGCAGATAGCGGGCGACTTGATAGCTGGGCCGCTCCGGCTTGGGCGAGAGACCGGCCACAGCAACGCTGCGGCTTTCGCGGAGCAGGCGCAGGACAGCGTCGGACAGAAGGATTTGCGGGAACATAATTGACAAAGGGGAAAAAAGACCATAATACTGTGGTGCGCACAAACGCGCTGCACAGACCGTCAATTCTAACCGGCAGGAGGGGTTTCAGCCATGTATTTTCAAGACATCATCGCCGCTCTGAACAAATATTGGGCATCGGTCGGCTGCGTCATCATGCAGCCCTACGACATGGAGGTTGGCGCAGGGACGTTCCATCCCGCCACTCTGCTGAAAGCCTTGGGGCCGGAGCCGTGGAAGGCCGCCTATGTGCAGCCTTCGCGCCGGCCGACCGACGGACGCTACGGCGAGAACCCCAACCGCCTTCAGCATTACTATCAGTATCAGGTGGTGATCAAGCCTTCGCTGCGCAACATTCAGGAGCTGTACCTTGGCAGCCTGCGCGAGTTCGGTCTGAACCTGCTGGAGCATGACATCCGTTTTGTCGAAGATGACTGGGAGTCGCCGACGCTGGGCGCGTCTGGTTTGGGCTGGGAAGTCTGGCTGGACGGCATGGAGGTGACGCAGTTCACCTACTTCCAACAGGCTGGCTCGCTGGATCTGTACCCGGTCACAGTGGAGATCACCTACGGCTTGGAACGGCTGGCGATGTATCTACAGAAGAAGGAGTCGGTCTACGACATCATGTGGAACCGTGATGTGACCTATGGCCAGATATTCCTTCAGGCCGAGCGCGAGTTCTCGGCTTTCAACTTTGAGGAGGCCAATGTTCCTGACCTGATGACCAACTTCAACAACTGGGAGCGCGATGCGCTCAATCTGATTGAGAAGGGGCTGATCCTGCCTGCCTACGACCACTGCCTGAAGTGCTCGCACACCTTCAACCTGCTTGATGCCCGCAAGGCGATCAGCGTGGCCGAGCGGACGCGCTACATTGGCCGCATCCGCAACATCGCCCGCCAAGTGGCGCAGAGCTACGTGGTTCAGCG
>NZ_JBLWEP010000086.1:0-4126 GCF_048287355.1 Candidatus Electronema sp. TJ | reverse complement strand
ATGAAGCGTGATATGAGCCGTTCGATGCGTGGGAAATCCGGCAGAACCCTGCCGCAGCAGCGCGGCCGAGCGGAACAGGAACTCCCTTGATCCTGAGGAGCTTCCTCCCTGCGGCCAGAATGACAGCTTGAAGTGTTCGGCCAGCGGAGGCCGTTGTTGCAGGGACAGTGGTGGTTTTAACATAAGGGCAACAAGTGCTTGTCAATTGATCTGGGTATTCGCCAGACGACGCGCGTGGGGACGAAAAACCTTTCGCCCATGCATCAGCCCGGCACAGCTCAATTCGCGGCTTATGCAAGATGTCTAATCTGCTGGTTGATGGCTCCATCGCCTTGCGCGATGTTTATCGGGCCGCCGCTGCTCTCAAAGCTGTCGCTGTTTAGGCTGCTTTTGTGCGGGAGGGATGCAGCATCAGTTGATGGAGACACCAAAATCCAGCCGGAGCAGACGCAAGCCTTATTTCGGCAAGGCCATGCCCGCTGCTTTCAACAAGCTGCTCTCCGGCGCGTCTGCGCTGAGTTCCTTTTCGCCCGACATTGCCCCAAGCAAACGGTCGGCCAGCACCTTGCCGAGCTGCACGCCTTCTTGGTCAAAGGAATTGATGTTCCAGCAGAAGCCTTGGAAGGCTATGCGGTGTTCGTAGAGGGCAAGCAGCGCGCCCATTGTGTATGGGGTGAGCTGCTCGGCTATCAGCACCAAGTTGGGCCGATTGCCGTTAAAGCGTTTGTTGGGGTTTTCGTGCTCGCGTCCTTGGGCCATTGCCAGCGACTGCGCCAGCATATTGGCCACCAGCTTCTGCTGCGACGTGGTGCCATTCACGGTGATGTCGCTGCCATGCTGCGAACGACGGAAGCCAATGAACTCCGCTGGGACGATCTCCGTTCCTTGGTGGAGCAGCTGATAAAAGGCGTGCTGGCCGTTGGTGCCCGGCTCGCCCCAAACAATAGGGCCAGTCTTCCAAGTCACTGGCGTGCCGGTGCGGCTGACCTGCTTGCCGTTGCTCTCCATGTCGCACTGCTGAAGGTGCGCAGGGAAGCGCAGCAGGGCCTGGCTGTAGGGCAATACGGCCACAGTGTTGCAGCCGAGGAAGTTGCGGTTCCAGATGCCAAGCAATGCCATGAGCAGGGGCAAGTTGTTGCGGATATCAGGTTGCTCGGCGGCCTTGTCCATCTCATGCGCTCCACGCAGCACCTCAATAAAGGCATCATAGCCGAGCGCGAAGCCCAGCGTCACCCCACCCACCATCGAAGTCGCTGAATAACGCCCGCCGATGTAGTCGTACATGTGGAAGGCGGCGAGATAGCGGGCCGGATCATCCATGAGGCTGCCTGCTCCCGTCACTGCGACCATGTGGCGGAGCGGGTTCAGGCCCGCCTTGGCCAAGGCCGTGCGCACCAGCTCTTCGTTGGTGCGGGTCTCCAACGTGGTGCCGCTTTTGGACACCACATTAACCAGCGTGCGGGAGAGATCAAGGCTGGCAAGCACGGCAGCGGCATCATCTGGGTCAACATTGGCGATGAACGCGGCCTTGCGTCCGGGCAGGCGGTATTTCTCCAAGGCCACATACAAAGCGCGGGGGCCAAGATCAGAGCCACCAATCCCCACTTGCAGCATGGTGGTGAATTTCTCGCCTTGAGCATTGCAGATGGTGCCGCTCTCCACGTCCGCGAGAAAGCTCTTCAGGCGGATTAGCTGCTCCTTAGCCTGGGCTGTGGCTTCTGGCGCAAGCGGCGTGTCGCTGAACACGTCCCGGCTGGCTGTGTGCAAGACCTGCCGCTCTTCGCTGGCATGACCGATGATGCGATTCATTACCACGCCGCTCTTCATTGCTTGGAACTGCGCCAGCAGCCCGGCTTCATCAGCCAGCTCCTGCAAGGCAGCCAGCACCGTATCATCAATGCGCTGCGTGGCATAGAGGAGGTCAAAGCCGCAGGCCGAGGTGTGACAGGCAGCAATGCGCTCCGGCGGCAGGCTATCGGGCCGGGCGAGATTGTACGGGTTCCGCGCCAGTTCAGTCAGCCGCTGCACCGCTTTGAGATCAGCAAAGTCCTTCCACGTTGTCATATCCTTCCTCCTTTTTCACCACGCCAGCAAATCCACGGAATAGAGATAGCCGAACGCGGTCAGCGAACCGGCTATGCCCAGCAGCACGTCGTCCCAGCTCCAGAGCTGCTTGCTCCAGAGATCAAGGGCCTCTTTGATCACATTCACCAAGATGCCGGAGCAGTACAGCGGCGGCCAATGCACACCCAGCAGGGTGAGGCTGAAGCCCCAGAAGAAATGCGTCTGGAGGTCGAAGCGGAAGACCCGCATCACCAGCCCGCCCCAGTGCTGATACCGCTCCAGCAGGCTCATCGGAACCCGGCCAGCTCCTTCATCTCCCCGATCACCGCCGCGTAGTCCGGCTGGCCATAGATGGCTGAACCAGCGACAAAGATATTAGCCCCGGCCTCGGCCATTGCCTTGATGGTCTTCGCGCTGATGCCGCCGTCTATCTCTATGCCTGCCCCTGGGTTGACCTCATCCAGCATGGCCCGCAGCTTGCGGCACTTGCCCAGCGTGGAGGGAATGAAGGACTGGCCGCCGAAACCGGGGTTGACGCTCATCAACATGACCAAGTCCACATCTTCCAGCACATACTCCAGCGCAGAAAGCGGCGTGGCCGGGTTGAGCACCGCGCCCGCCTTCTTGCCCAAGCTGCGGATAGCGTGCAGCGTCCGGTGCAGATGCACACAGGCTTCCGCATGGACGGTAATCCAGTCCGCCCCGGCTTCAGCGAAATCCTGGATATATTTGTCCGGGTCAGTGATCATCAGATGCACGTCCAGCGGCAGTTTAGTCGCTTTTCGCGCCGCCTTAACCACCAGCGGGCCAATGGTGATCGCCGGGACAAAGTGCCCGTCCATCACGTCAATATGAATTACTTCAGCCCCGGCTTCCTCCACCGCCTTGATCTCTTCGCCAAGGCGGGAGAAGTCAGCGGAAAGGATGGAAGGGGCAATCATCAGCTGTTTCATCATCATATGTTTCACGCCGCTGCGCGAAGAGCGGACTTTTTCCATGGTTGCAAGGATGCCAGCAAGCCGCAGCATTGCGGCATGAGGAGGTATCAGTTTATCACGGATTGCCTGCTGTCGGCAAGCCTGCTGTCACCTTGCGGCAAAGTGCGTGAAAAACGCCCATATCGTTTTATTTTTAGTAAAAAAATAAACATGGAACAACAGGTATATATAATTTTTTATATCTTTGGAGTAAAATTTTGTATTGCCTTGACTTCTATGCCGCGCTATATTTTTTTTGTTTTTTTCTTATTAGGATGTTGTGAGGAATTTATACCTGTTCAACCTTGACAAGAAGATATTTTTTTTTGTATTCTTAAAAGGAAATAAGAATGAATATCATAAATTGGCTCGGAAACAACATGCTGGCGGGCCGTAACGCGGGTTGCGCCGGGAGAGGAGATATAGAAATGATAATAGAAATTACACCACAACGTGACTGCACTGTAGTCCGCTCAAAGACAGGACGCATGGATGCCGTTGCTGCCGCTTCATTCAGAGAAGCCATGTTCAGGAACAAGGCTGTGCGGCGTGATTGTCCTGTTATTCTTGATCTGCATGGTGTGAACTACATCGACGACAACGGCTTGGGAGCCATTTTGTCAGTCATGCAGGCCATGCAGGAGAAAACCGAGATGCTGCTCTGCGGTGCCGGGGAGAATTTGAAAAAAATATTCCAGCTGACCCGTGTCGACGGTGTTCTGAAGAGCTACGAGAGCTTCGATGAGGCGGAGCAGGAGGCCCGGCGCAGGATTCAGCGTAAACGGGAGGGAGCGGCAGCAGGTGTGCGGAATGCGTCCATGCTTCAGAACATTCTCAGAAGAATCGGAGTCAGCAGCACCAATTGAGTTCTGATCGATCTGCATTTCAGACAGTTCAAGGCAGTCCTTTCGGACTGCCTTTTTTTTGTGGTTGTCAAGACTGTTGTTCTAACCCAAGTTGTGCCCTCTGCTGTTCACGGAAAAGTTTCTTGCGTGTGCCGAGCGGAAAGAGAAGCATAAACCTTATGCGGAAGTTTTTTTGCTCAGCCCAGCCTGAAGCGTCCGCTTTGCCCGCAGGCATGGCTG
>NZ_JBLWEP010000085.1:5764-10251 GCF_048287355.1 Candidatus Electronema sp. TJ | reverse complement strand
TCACTTTGGTGACCCCAAGGGGAATCGAACCCCTGTTTACGGCGTGAGAGGCCGCTGTCCTAACCGCTAGACGATGGGGCCTAATCGGTGAGGCAATATTTACACGATACGCCCATTCCTGTCAAGCCTCTTTTGTATCTTTTTCCGGCACTGCCGGAAGCCTGCCGAACAGTTCCGTGGTCTGGCGCAGCCGCTCGGCCAGCGCGTCGCTGATGAAGCGCGGGGCGCAGCGCCACCGCCAGTTGCCGGAGGCTGTTCCCGGCGTGTTCATCCGGCAGTCATTGCCGAAGCCAAGCACGTCCTGCATGGGCAAAATGCAGAGCGAGGCAGGCGAGGACATCGCCAATGAAATCATATCCTCATGAAAGCGGGCCACCTCGTCGTCGCTGCGGTTGGCATAGCTCTTGGCTTGCCGCTTGGCCGTCGCCGCAACCTCGCCGCTCAGATACCAGCCCACAGCGGTGTCGTTGTCGTGAGTGCCTGTGTAAACTATGCAATTCCTCGGCATGTTGTGCGGCAGATAGGCGTTTTCCGGCCTGCCGTCAAAGGCGAAGAGCAGGATTTTCATGCCGGGAAAGGCCATGCCGTCGCGCAGCTCCTCCACTTCTGGGGTGATCACGCCGAGGTCTTCGGCTATGACCGGCAGACTGCTGAGGCGTTTTTCCATTTCCTTGAAAAACCGCAGGCCGGGGCCTTTCTGCCAGCCGCCGTTCATCGCCGTCTCTTCTTTGGCAGGAACCGCCCAATAGGCCTCAAAGCCCCGGAAATGGTCAATGCGGATCACGTCCACAACGGCAAGAACTGCCCGCAGCCGCTGCTCCCACCAATCCAGCAGCCGTTCTTTCACGCCGGGCGTGCGGCTGTGCCATTTGTACAAGGGATTTCCCCAGAGCTGGCCGGTTTTGCTGAAATAATCCGGCGGCACACCGGCGACGTGGGTCGGGCGGCCTGTTTTCGGCGAAAGCATGAAAATGTCCTGATCCGCCCAGACATCAGCGGAGTCAAGCGCGACGTAAATAGGCAGATCGCCGATGATCTGCACACCGTTAGCCGCCGCCTTGCCGTGCAGCTCCTGCCATTGGCTGAAGAAAAGATGCTGCTCAAACTGGCAGCGGCGGATGTCCGGTTGAAACTGCCGCTCCGCCGCAGCAATGGCCTCCGGCTGGCGCAGTCGTAGTTCTTCTGGCCAGTCAAACCAGCCCTGCTGGTTGAAATGCCGCTTCAGGGCGACAAAAAGGCTGTAGTTGCGCAGCCAGAAGTGTTGGGCGGTCAGCTCGGCAAAAAGTGCCTCCTGCCGTTCTTCGTTCCTGCTGCGCAGAAAATTCTGCCATGCCCGTTCCAGCACTTGCTCTTTCCATGCCGTGACTGCCTCAAAATTGACCAAATATTCCGAGAACTCGCCGGGCAATGGCGGCAGCTCCTCCTGCCGCAGCCAGCCGTCGCGGACGAGCAGTTCCGGGCTGATCAAGAGCGGATTGCCTGCAAAGGCTGAGTCGCTCATGTAGGGCGAGTTGCCAAAGGCCCGACTGACCGGCACCAGCGGCAGCACCTGCCAGCAGCTCTGTCCGCTGCGGGCGAGAAAATCAGCAAAGGCATGGCTGGCCGGGCCGAGATCGCCGATGCCGAACGGGCTGGGCAGAGAAGAAATGTGCAGGAGCACGCCGGAGGCTCTGGCTGCGCCGATGCCTAACTTTTGTTCTTTCATTGCAGTCTGTTGGTCAGAAAGTGAAGGGTGCCGGACAGTCCGTCCGGCGGCTGATGATGAAAAACGGCATCGAAAAAACTTGCTTTGCTTTTTTTCTCAGAATGTACTATATAATATAATTTTATTCATTCAAAAGCGGTTGCTTCCGCGTCTTTTTTTTGCGCTGAATTTTCCATCAAACACAAGCGGAGGTTGAAGGCAGGTGCTTGCAAGCATTAAGGAAGACCTACTGAAAGCCGGACAGGGTGAGGGGTGCATCACCTTCAAACATCTCAACAAGCTGCTGCCGGAGGATGTGAAGGATCCCGGCGCGATTGAAGCTGTGTTTGATTTTCTCAACGCGCATAATATTGAAATTGTGACAGTTGAGGATTCGGGCAGGAAAAGGACGCTCTCCGGCGAGGAGTGGGTCGGCAAGGAGGACATGCAGGTTGAGGAGGCCGAAGAAGAATGCTCCCTGCTGCTCGGCGAGGATGATCACGAGGCCGAGGAGACCACCACTACCTACCTGCGGGAGATGGGGCAGTTCGAACTGCTGACTCCGGAGGAAGAAGCCCGTTATTCCAAGGCCATCCGCGAGGGCTTCGGCGCGATCATCGAGGCCATTCGGCTGGACGGCTCCGGCATGCCAGAACTCCGGGTGCTTAAAGAGCGGATCGAGCTGTGGGAGCGGCGCGACCCAGCCCTGAAGCCGAAGAAGCAGCAGCTCAACTATATGCGCCAAGTGGTGAAAAAGGCGGCGGGCAAATACCCCGATCTGCGCGAACTGATCGAGCTGCACACCCGCATCGGTGCCTATGGCCGCTCGATTGAGAACGCCAAGGATTGCATGATCCGGGCCAATCTGCGGTTGGTGGTCTCTATCGCCAAGCGCTATATGCACCAAGGTTTGACGCTGGCCGATCTGATTCAGGAAGGCAATCTCGGCCTGATGCGGGCGGTTTTCCGCTTTGATTACACCAAGGGCAACAAGTTCTCCACCTACGCCTCGTGGTGGATCCGGCAGGCCATCACCCGCGCGATTCTCGACAAGACGCGCACTATCCGTCTGCCCGTGCATTTCTTGGAGCTGCGCAGCCAATTCTTCAAGGCATTCTACTCCTTGCTGAAAGAGCTGGGCCGCGAGCCGACTCCGGTGGAGATATCCGAGCTGACCGATCTGCCGATGGACAAAATCCTCGCTATCTTGGAAGCCTCGCGCGAGCCGATTTCCCTTGAAACGCCGGTCGGCGACGATGACTCCACCCTCGGTGATTTCTTGGAGAATCAGGAAGCGGAGTCCCCGTATGACACTGTGGAGAACCGCGAGCTGTCCACCCGTGTCAACGAGGTGCTCTCCACCCTGACCGAGCGGGAGGAAAAAATCATCCGCCTGCGTTTTGGCATCGGCGAGAAGGCCGAATACACGCTGGAGGAGATCGGTAAAAAATTCAACGTCTCCCGCGAGCGCATCCGCCAAATTGAGAAAAAGGCTCTCAACCGGCTGCGTCATTCCAGCCGCCGGGAGAAACTGCGCTTTTTCCTCGATTGACCGCACGTTGACCATGCTTTTCTTCACCGCCTCTTCCTCGGAAGAGGCTTTTTTTTCATGCTGACCATGCTCCTTCTTGCCGAATACCCCTTTGCGCCGCAGAGCTTTGTCACCGCCGAGGGCCACCGCCTTTCCTATGTGGATGAAGGGCGCGGCCCGGCGGTGGTCATGGCGCACGGCAATCCTTCGTGGTCATATTTGTACCGCAATTTGGTGTCCGCGCTCCGGCATGACCATCGCTGCATTGCTCCCGACCATCTTGGCTGCGGTTTTTCTGACAAGCCGCAGGATTGGCCCTACCGTCTCAGCGGCCATATAGACAACTTCAGCGGGCTGCTCGACCAGCTGCGCGTCGAACGCTGCGTGCTGGTTGTGCACGACTGGGGCGGAGCCATCGGCATGGGCTGGGCAGGCCGTCATCCTGAGCGCGTCGCCGGACTGATCGTGCTGAACACCGCCGCATTCCGCTCGCGCAGAATGCCATTGCGCATCGCTCTCTGCCGCTTGCCGCTGCTGGGAGAGCTGCTGGTGCGCGGCCTGAACGGTTTCGCATGGCCTGCGACCTTTATGGCGGTGCGGAAGAAAATGAGGCCGGAAGTGAAGGCTGGTTTTCTGGTCCCCTACAACAGTTGGGCCAGCCGGGTGGCTGTGAGCCGCTTTGTTCAAGACATCCCCTTGAAGCCCGATCATCCCTCGTGGCAGGAGCTGGTCAAGGTCGAGGAAGGGCTGGAGAAGCTGCGGGACAAGCCGATGCTGATTTGCTGGGGCGGCCGCGATTTCTGCTTCCATGATGACTTTTACAAAGAATGGCGGCGGCGTTTTCCGGCAGCGCAGAGCTTTTATTTTCCGAATGCCGGACATTATGTGCTGGAAGACGCGCTGCCGGAAATCCTGGCAGTGCTGCCGCACTTTCTGGCGGCCTGCCATTGAACATGCGCCGCCTCCGCGCCGAAGCAGGGAGGCGGAACGAAACGCGGCTCACTCGCCAGCGGACATGCCGATGGTCTTCAGGCACTCGCGCACCGGCGCATAATCAGCCACCTCCTTCCAGCCGGTGATCTTGCCGCTCACCGCCGCCTCAGCATCCGGCTTCATAGCCAGCAGGGCCTCTTTGACCTGCTTCCGCACGCTCTCATCCACATGGGCCAGCGCGGCCATCGGCCATTCAGGATAAAGCTTTGAAGAATGGACAAAAGGGAAATCTTTGTCCTCTTCCTGATGAATGACCCGGAAATTTTCCATTTTGATTTT
>NZ_JBLWEP010000085.1:2226-5541 GCF_048287355.1 Candidatus Electronema sp. TJ | reverse complement strand
GCCAAGGTTTGCACCGGGCTGTCTTTGCGCACGAAAATCACCCCGCCGAACTGATGCACGCTTTTGCCATTGATGCTGTTGATCATTGTCGCCACGGCCTCTGTGCCATATTTGTCGTGCATGTCAACATAGATGGCAGGATTGGCGAGAAGAAAATCAACTTTTTTCTCACGGATAGCGGCATCCATCGCGTTGAATGTCACCGGCTCCACAGAAACAGATTTGCCCAGCACCTTGCTGAGATACTCGCCGTGCGCACTCCATTGGGTGATGGCCTTGAGATCGCCGCTCTTGGCCAGCACGCCGACCTTGTACTCTTCGGCAGCAGCCGGAGCGGCGCAGAACCACAGAGTGGCTAAACTCATGAGGGACAACAGCTTTTTTGACAGCTTCATTTCCTTTCTCCTTTGCATTTGAGCATTGAGGTTTCCGGGCCAAGACACAGCCCGCAGGCGGCTGAAACCTACCTCTTTTGGAGAAAAAGTCAATGTTTTTCGTACATCGCTCAGGCTTCAAGCAGCAGGGCGGCCCATTCATTTTCATGGACTGCCTGCCGCAGGCGGAGGCCCAATGCCCCATAAATGCGGAGGATGCTTTCCTCCTGACTGCCACAGAGCAGGCCTGAAAGAATAATCTGCCCTTTTGCTGCCAGCCGCCGGACAAGAGCCGGAGCCAGCTCCGCCAGCACGTCATGGAGGATGTTGGCGCAGATCAGATCGAATTGACCGCTGATCTCCTCCAGCGGCTTCGCTGAAACCGCAATGCGTTCAGCAAGACCGTTGCGGGCGATATTCTCAGCCGCCACAGCCACTGCCACAGGGTCGTTGTCAATGGCTGTAGCCTCCTTGGCTCCGAAAAGGACGGCGGCCATAGCCAGAATGCCGGTGCCGGTGCCCACGTCCAGCATCCGTTCCGGCGGCGCGGTGCGGCAGCAGCTCTGCACCAAGCTGAGAGCCAGCTGGGTTGAGGCGTGCTGGCCAGTGCCAAAGGCCATGCCCGGATCCATCTCCAGCACCTGCTCGCCGGGCTGAGCGGCATAGCTTTCCCAGCTCGGCTTGATGATCAGACCAGGCACAATGGCGAAGGGTGTGAAATACTGCTGCCATGAGGTGGCCCAGTCCTCATCGGCAAGCACAGAGCTGCTGATCTCCGGCGCAGGCAGGCCATAAGCTGCCAGCAGCTCGCCCAGCTCCTGCTCAAGGCGGCGGAACGCCTCATCGCGTCCGGCTTCGCTGGTGAATTCAAAAAAGCCGCTGATCTGGCTCAGGCCATCCTTGACCGGACTCTGCTCCACTGCCGAACCGCTGAGCACGCCGAGCAAATCCGTAACCGCCTCCAGCGCGGTCTCAGGGCAGGGAAAGGTTGTTTTCAGCCACTGGCTGGCATTCGCGCCGCTCATTGCCGCAGCCTCACTTGCCGCAGCCGCCGCCGCAGTTTTCCCGTGTCTCAGGCACGCCCAGCTTCTTCAGGATGAGACCCAGCGGGCAGAATTTGCTGATGCCGAACTGGAAAAGGTTGAGGCCGACAAAGAGCGGCAGGAAGAGAAAATACTGGTGGACAAAAAGCGGGTTGCCGCCGCAGTTGAAGCCCAAGGTCAGGCCAAGGATGATGAAGAATCCGGCGATGCTGTGAATCCAGTCAGTGACGATCATGATCAGTCTCCATGTTGGGTTTAATTGATTGTGCGTGTTGCATCGTTGTTGCGCAGCAAGCTGCGCAAATGAGCTGCCGCTCCTGCCGTTCGCCTTGCAGATCAGCGTTGGCCTGTCTGCAAGGCGATTCCGGCGAACCTCAGTCCTCTTCATAAAAGGCTGCTTCTTTTTTTAAAGCAGAGCTGCCCTTTATTAAAAAGGGCCTTTCCTTTTTTGAGAGAGGACAGCTCCTCTTAGAAAAAGGGAGAATGCTTTTTTAAAAAGCCACAGCTGCTTTTTAGAAAAAGGCCGATCCTTTTTTAAAAAAGGAGCTGTTCACACCAGTCAACACAGCAACCTCTGGCCGTTCAGTTTGCGCCAGCTCAGCAATGAAAAAATGCGGTTTTAAAATTCAAGAGTTCGGCTGCAAACCTGACAGCTCTTTCTTGAACACCCAGCCCTTCATCACTGTCAGCAGGGCAGGCAGCATCCACAGCGTGGCAAAGCCGGAGCAGAACATGATCAAGGCCAAGAAGATGCTTGCGGTCTGATACGGCACCAGCGACGCGAGCAGCAGCGGAGTGAAGCCTGCCGCAATCACGATGATGTTGCGCAGCATCGCCCGCGCTGGCTCGTCAAACAGGCCGCGCACCGCCTCGTCCCAGCTTCCGTTTCTGCGCATCGTCATCCGGGCGCACTGGAGAAAATGGACGGCGAAATCTACAGCAAGCCCCAAGGCTGATGAAGAAAGCAGCACCAGCAGCATATCGCAGTCTTTGCCGGTCAAACCAAGCGCGCCGTACATAAAGATGATGGTGAAGCACAGCGGAATCATGGCCAGCAACCCCCAGATCACAGAACGGAACAGGATGAGCAGCAGCAGAAAGACGACGGCAAAGCTGGAGAGAAAAGCCTTCATCAGGCCTGTTGTCTTCTGCTGCCAGACAGCATTGATGCTGGCCAAGCCCGCCCATTGATGAGTCAGTTCCACAGGCGGCTTGTTTGCGGCAAAGTACTGCTCCACATCCTTCATCACTCGTTCCATGCTGCTGCTGTCGCTGCTGCGGAGCTGAAGCCGGATAGTGGCTTTCGTGTAATCCTTGGTGACAAAGCGCAGCAGCTCATCTGGTTTATGGCTGTTTTGCAAGGAAACCAGCGTCTCGGCCACCGCATTGGCTGTTTCCGGGATGATGAACTGCTGCGGGTCGCCCTCGTGCAGCTCCTGATGCACCTTTCGCACCACATCGCTGATCGTGTTGGACTTGCTCACATCGCCCTGCTTGGCCAGATGCGCTTGAAAATCAGCGATCCACCGCAGCAAATCAGGCTGTTTGAAGATTTCCTTGCGGCTGCGCACCTGATCAACAGCATCAACCGCCGCTGTCCAGAACTCATAGCCCTCCTGATCCTCAGACGGAATATTGTCCAGTTCGGCGTTCCATGCTTCAGTCAGATTGTCCAGCAGTTCAGTGCCGTTCTTCGCTGCCAAGGCCTCTTGTTCGACCGTTTTCAGCGCGGTTCCCTTGAGCGCGGCAGTCAGCGGCTCCAGCTCTTTCTTCAGCAGCTCGGCTGCCTTGGCAGCGGCCAGCTCCTCAGTTTTGCCGGAGAGCACCACATAGGCTTCAGAGATGCCGCCGAAATGGCTGTTCAACACCCGGTCGGCCACGCGCAGCTCATGGCTTTT
>NZ_JBLWEP010000085.1:0-1849 GCF_048287355.1 Candidatus Electronema sp. TJ | reverse complement strand
CCTGCCGGTTTTTTGTTATCTGATGCCGGTCAAAGAATGCCGAGAGGAGACGCACTGACTGCATCACCGCAATGGGCATGATGAAGATCGGGAGCAGCAACGTCATGATGTGCAGGGTGTGGCCGGTGCCGATCAGCAGTCCTATGGTGATGGTCACGCTGCATAAAGCCAGAATCACCGGCGCGGCACTGAACTGCACGTTGCGGAAGAAATAATACAGCAGCGCGAAGATCAGCAGCATGGCCAGCGGGGCGAAGATGGCCAGCTGGACGAGCAGTTCCTTGCCGAAGGTGTGTTCGGCCACTGGCAGGCCGGTGATATGGAACTCGTCGCCCTCCGCAGGCCCCAGCTCTTTGATTTTCTCCCGCAGCCGCTCAGCCACAGCAGGTGCGAAATCTTTTTTCGTAAGCGGCAGATACATGGCCAAGGCCTTGCCGTCCCCGGAAACCATCGTGCCTTGCAGCAGCGGATTGTTCAAGGCGGCATCGCGGATTTTCAACGCCTCCTCGCGGCTGGTCGGCGGCTCTTGCATCAGCCATTCAAAACGCGCTTGACCCAGCCCGGCTTGGATGATGCCGTCCACATTGTCTGGTGCGATGATGTCGCGGCCTGACACCCGCCGTTCCGGGTCGTTGGAATCAGCCAGCGTGGCTGCGAATTTGCTCAGGGCGTGGGCCCTTTTCAGAGTCGCGGGATTGAACACGCCGTCAGGATGCTTTTCATTGACCACGCCCAGCACCACCACGTCATGCAATCCGAATTCTTTTTTGGTCTGCTCATAAAAAACTCGGACCTGCTCGTTCTCCGCAAGCATATTCTCCGGGTCGGTGTCCACATGCGCCTTGGAGATGAAGGCCCCTGTGACCAGCGTGGCCAAGAGCATGGCCGCGATCACCAGTTTGGGATTTTTCAGTGAAAAGCCGATGAGTTTTTCCGCCGACTGCATGGTCTTCCTCCTGTTCCGTTCAGACAATGGAGCAGAAAAGCTGCTTCATGGTTTGCATCAGCGCAATGATCCGCTGATCCGCGATCCGGTTGTAGATGAAGTTGGCCTCCCGGCGGGAGGCGATCAGCCCCTGATTGCGCATGATGTTCAGATGCTGGCTGATGTTGGCCCCGCTGGTGGCCATGTCCTCCCGCAGCTCGCCGACCGACAGCTCTTGGTTCTGGAGCAGACAGAGAATTTGCAGCCGGATGGGATGGGAAATAGATTTGAGCAGCAGGGCCAGATCGTTGATCTCGTTGTTGTCTGCTGTGATCACTCCAACGTCGGATTGCTTAAGTTGTTAATGAAAAACTTAACTATCCGAGAAACAAACGCCAATACTTTCTCTGGAAAATTATTCGCCATCTTTTTTTTGCGCTATTTATTCGCTAGGTTTGTAAAGCCGATTTGAGCGATCAATAGGATCTTGGTAATAACGACTGTTTTCGTTATGCTCCGCCCCGTCTTGGTTCAAAAAACGGTTGACAGTTCCTGGCATGTTTGTCACCGGCTCACTCATAATCAGCTCGTACCCTGCCGAGAAGGCGAGAAGAAAGGCCGCGATTTGGAACAGTTTATTTTTCCGCCAGTCTTTCGGCAGAAAAATCATGCCGACCAGCACGGCAATCAGAATGTATGGACGATAGTCAATAAGCAGCGACATAGCATGTCTCCCTTGTTGAAACAAGTTAATTGCATTCTGCCGAAAAATATACTGCAATCAGCAAAAAAACAACAGACAATTCTTTCAGGGATGGTGAGGCTGAAGAAAATGAAAGAAGCGGCTAAGGCGGGGTGGGAAAGAAACTTGGCTGGGGGACAGGGATTCGAACCCCGATAAGCGGAGTCAGAGTCCGCTGTCTT
>NZ_JBLWEP010000084.1:7373-10260 GCF_048287355.1 Candidatus Electronema sp. TJ | reverse complement strand
TCTTTGCGTGGGTCATCGCCATCATCATCATGACCGTGGGCCTGCTGGCGATCTACAAGATGCCGGTGTCCCAGTATCCGCCCATTGCCCCGCCCGCCATCTCGATTGATGCGTTCTTTCCAGGCGCGTCGGCGGAGACCGTGGAGAACACGGTGACGCAGATCATCGAGCAGAAGATGACCGGCTTTGATGATATGCTCTACATCTCCGGCACAAGCTCCTCGTCGGGAAGCTCACGGGTGGAGCTGACCTTCAAGGCAGGCACCGACCCGGACATGGCCTGGGCCAAGGTGCAGAACAAGCTACAGCTCGCTCTGGCCAGCCTGCCTGACGTGGTGCAGCGCGCAGGCTTGCGGGTGAACAAGTCAACCCGGAACTGGCTGATCATTGTCGGGCTAATCTCCGAGGACGGCAGCATGGACGGCAACGACCTGCAAGACTATGCTCAGTCGAACTTGGAAAAGGTGCTGTCGCGGGTGCCAGGCGTGGGTGAGGTGGAGCCGTTCGGAGCGCAGTATTCAATGCGCATCTGGGTCAACCCGGACAAGCTGACCAGCTACAGCCTGACCTTTGAGGATGTGGCAGCCGCCCTGCGCTCCTACAATGTCGAGGTCTCGGCAGGCCAGCTCGGCGGTGCGCCCGCCCTGCCTGGCCAGCGGCTCAATGCGCCCATCGTGGTCCAGCACCTCCTGCAAACGCCGGAGGAGTTTGCCAACATCCCGGTGCGCCTGAACCCTGACGGCTCGGCAGTGCGGATCAAGGACATAGGCCGCACGGAACTGGCGAGCGAGCGCAGCGACTCCATCATCAAGAGCAGCGGCAAACCAGCAGCGGTGATGGCCATCCGTCAGGCAGCCGGGGCCAACGCCCTTGCCACTGCCGACGCGGTCAAAGCCAAGCTGGAGGAGATGAGCAAATTCTTTCCGCCGGGCGTGAAGGTCATCTATCCCTATGACACCACGCCCTTCACCAAGGTAGCCATCCACGAGGTGGTGAAGACCCTCTTTGAAGCGGTGCTGCTGGTCTTCATCATCATGTATGTGTTCATGGGCAACATCCGCGCCACGCTCATCCCGACCATCGCTGTGCCGGTGGTGCTGCTCGGCACCTTTGCTGTGCTCGGCTTCTCTGGCTATTCGGTCAACATGCTGACCATGTTCGCGATGATACTGGCCATCGGCCTGCTCGTGGACGACGCTATCGTCGTGGTCGAGAACGTCGAGCGGATTATGAGCGAAGAAGGGCTTTCGCCGAAGGAGGCCACGGCCAAGTCCATGGACGAGATCACCAGTGCCCTGATCGGCATAGGTCTTGTGCTCTCTGCCGTGTTCGGGCCAATGGCCTTCTTCCCAGGCTCTACCGGCGTGCTCTACCGCCAGTTTTCGGTGACCGTTATCTCCTCCATGCTGCTCTCGGTGGTCGTGGCGTTGATCCTCACTCCGGTGCTCTGCGCCTCTTTCCTCAAGCCGGTCAAGGCCGGGCATTCGCCTTCAGAGAGCGCGATCTTCTTCATGCGTCCATTCTTTGCAGTCTTCGAGTTCTGCTTCGGCTGGATCCGCAGCCTGTATGTGCGCTTCGTGGCCT
Source organism: Candidatus Electronema sp. TJ (assembly GCF_048287355.1). Lineage (NCBI taxonomy): Bacteria > Pseudomonadati > Thermodesulfobacteriota > Desulfobulbia > Desulfobulbales > Desulfobulbaceae > Candidatus Electronema > Candidatus Electronema sp. TJ. Next base: position 8,676 of record NZ_JBLWEP010000084.1, on the reverse strand, counting down.
TCTCTCTGAAGGTGAAGATCATCTTCATTGTCATCTACCTGCTGATCTTGGCGGCGGCTGGCCTGCTCCTCCAAAAGATGCCCACCTCCTACATCCCAGACGAAGATCAGGGCATCCTTTTAGTGCAGGTGCGGCTGCCGTCAGGCGCGACCCTGGAGCAGAGTGAGGCTGTGATCAGCAAAGTGCGCAGTCATTTCCTTGAAAACGAGAAAGAGGCTGTGGCGAATGTGATGACTGCAGTGGGCCGCAACTTTGGCGGCCAGGGGCAGAACTTGGCCATGAGCTTTGTCAAGCTCAAGGACTGGGAGGAGCGCCAGCGTCCTGATCTGAAGGTCAAGGCTGTGGCAGGCCGGGCCATGCAGACTTTCTCGAAGATCAAAGAGGGACAGGTCATGGCCTTCCCACCGCCGCCGGTGATGGAGCTGGGCATGGCAACAGGCTTTGACTTTCAGCTGCAAGACCGGGGCGGCCTCGGCCATGAGGCATTGACCGCCGCACGCAACCAGCTTCTCGGCATGGCCATGCAGGAACCCCGCCTGATGGCGGTGCGGCCTAACGGCATGGACGACACGCCCGAGTACCGGGTGGATGTGGACTGGGATCGGGCAGGTGCGCTCGGTGTGCCGCTCAGCTCCATTCATAGCACGCTGGCAACGGCCTTTGGTAGCTCCTATGTCAACGACTTCATCCAAGCAGGCCGTGTAAAGAAGGTCTATGTCCAGGCCGACGCGCCCTACCGCCGCCTGCCTGAGGACTTGGAGCGTCTCTATGTCCGCAACAAGGAGGGCAAGATGGTGCCGTTCTCGGCCTTCGCCTCTGCCCGCTGGAGTCTCGGCTCGCCCAAGCTGGAGCGTTTCAACGCCTTCCCCGCCATGAACATCCAAGGCCAGCCCGCGCCTGGTCACAGCACTGGCGAGGCCATGGCGATCATGGAGGAACTGACCGCCAAACTGCCGCAGGGCATCAGCTTCGACTGGAGCGGCCTCTCTTATCAGGAGAAGATGGCCACCAAGCAGGGGCCGGTGCTTTACGCCTTTTCCATCTTCGTCATCTTCCTCTGCGTGGCCGCGCTGTATGAGAGCTGGACGATTCCCTTTGTCAACCTGCTCATGCTACCGCTGGGTGTGTTCGGAGCCATCGTAGCCAGCTCGCTGCGGGGAATGCCCAACGATGTGTATTTCCAGATCGGCTTCCTCACTACCATGGGCCTTTCAACCAAGAACGCCATTCTGATCATCCAGTTCATCAAGGAGCGGATGGCAGCAGGGGAGGGCCTGACTGAAGCCACTCTGGACGCAGTCAA
>NZ_JBLWEP010000084.1:0-7137 GCF_048287355.1 Candidatus Electronema sp. TJ | reverse complement strand
GCGAAAACACCGCTCTCCTATCAGGAGCGTACCTACCGCAGCGTGCAGAACTCCGGTCTTGTCGCCTCAGAAGTCAAAATGGCGGAGACTGATCTACACATCTTGGCAGACAGGCCAGTTGAAGACATGGCCCTGCTGGCGGTGGCCAAGGTGCGGGCAGAGATTGAGGGCTACATCCGCCAGCATCCGCTTTTTCTCAGCAGCTTGTCGCCGCTGCCTTTGGACAGCGGTGCGCCGGAGCCGGTGCAGGCCATGTTGGCCGCCGGACTGGCCGCCGGTGTCGGGCCGATGGCCGCTGTGGCCGGAGTGATTGCGGAAGCTGTGGGGCGGGAACTGCTCAGGCAGGGTTTGACAGAGGTGATTGTGGAGAACGGCGGCGACCTTTTTCTTGCCCGGACGCAGCCCAGCGTGGTGGCTGTCTATGCCGGGGCATCCCGTTTGAGCGGCAAGCTCGGCATCTGTCTTCAGCCTGAGCAGCTGCCCTGCGGCCTGTGCTGCTCTTCAGGCACGGTGGGGCATTCGCTCAGCTTTGGTGTCGCCGACGCTGCTGCTGTGCTGGCCTCTTCAGCCGCTATAGCTGATGCCGCCGCCACCCGTTTGGGCAACGAGGTCAAAAGCAGGGACAGCCGCAGCGTCAGCCGGGCTGTCGGCTTGTCCAAGCAGATTGAAGGCGTGACCGGGGCTGTAGTGATCGTCGGCGATCACCTTGGCGCATGGGGAACTGTCGAGCTGACGCAGCTGTAACAGCGGGAGAGGAGCACCGGGGACTCTTTTACAGCCGCTCAGAACCGCCCGGGTGTCTTGTCTTGAATGTCAATCCGCTGATTGATCATAACAACGCTGTTCTGAGGCTGAGGCACCTTGCGAAAAACGTATTTTCCTCCCTCCGCCTTGACTATCGGCACCTGCCGCTCCTGCTCAAAGAGTTCGTAGCCTTCCCTAAGGTTCTCCCAGAAGTCCGCCCAGTTGGAGTTCTTATTCCGCTGCATGTTGTCCTTGGTCATACGAAATGGAAAAACATGGACACTGAACTGCTTCTGTCCCTGCAAAAAGGCTTGGTGGCCGAGCAGATACAGCTCCTCGACTTGGAGGTTGCCCATAGCGAAGCATCCTTGGGAAATGCATTTGCCGTGCACCATGATGGCACCGCCGGTGCGGCTGTTCTCGCGGTCAACGGCATTGGGATAGCCTATGTCAAAAGAGAGATGATAGTTGCTGAGGGGATTGAGCTGACCGCCGGAGACAGTGTAGAAGCCCTCCGGGCTTTGCAGGTCGCCCTCGAACATTTTAGGGCCGACGGTGCCGGAATAGGCGCAGATCGGATAGGTCTTGAACAGCTCAAACTTGCCGTTCTTCCGCACCCAGACTTCCAGCTGCTTAGACTGCTTGAATATCCGCATGAAGACCGGCTCGCCGAGCCGCATTCCTTTGGCTGAGAGCTGCCGCTCCACTCTGGGCCGGGCGTTGTTCATGAAAGTCTCGGCCTTGGAGCTAGTCGGCGGCAGGCCGTCCAGCATGGGCTGGGCTGAAGACAGGGAAACAAGGCTGACCAGAAAGGTGCCAAGCAGAGAGCCGAACAAAATGCTGCTGCGCATGATTGCCGTGGTTTGCGGGGTGAGATTTAAATTTAGTCTGTTTAGATCAATACCAGTGGGCGGAGGCAAGAAAAAAGCGGCATCCGCCGCCCGGCTCCTTCCCTTGCAGGTGGAGCAAAGATATTGTAAAAGGCCTGCTGCCCTTCTGTCAACCGCAATGCGCTCTTTCCGCCGCCGGACAGTGGGCTTTACAGAATGCCATCATTTTGCTTGAGCATTTTCTCTATTTTTGGCAAATCCACTTGAAGGCAAAGACTTATGAAAATATCTCCCAAATTGCTTTCTGTGTGAGGAATGAGCATACTGTGATCTATTTCATAGAGGCTGACAGCCTTTTGCATGTCCGCATCATACGTGCTGTCGATACTTCCGGTATAATATTTGAGTTCTTTCAGCATCAGTTTGAGATATTTGATCCGCTGCCGCTCATTCAGCTTCAGCCATTGCTGATACGCTGTGACAGTGGCGTTCGGAGACGGACCGTTCACTGCGAAACATTGGGAAAAATCAACAGGATTTTTAGGGTCAAGATGCTGGTATACGCCTCTGAGAGCCCACAGCGCGGCAGCTTCCACTAGAGTCCGCTGTGCACCGTGAATCCCCTCGCGCAATTTGGACTGCGTGGCAAAGCTGATGCTGCCTTCGCCGTAGCCAAGGCCAACCGAAAACTTGTCTGATTCCGTATAGGTGTTCAGCGTCAGAGTTGTGGCCGCAATAATAGTATTGGCAAGCGGATTTCCTATGTGCACAGCCAGAGACAGACTTCTGGATGCTTTGGACACGCCGTATTCAATTTCCGTCTCGCCATGTTTTCCCTTTGTTTCACCACCACTACTCGCGCCTTTATTGTAATAATCAGCAGAATCATTTTGAGTGAAAATTCCTTTTATCCTGAAAATATGTGAAGCAGAATATATTTTTGTAAGTTCTATCAGATATTCGGGAGGAATTCTTCCATATTTGTCTTCTAGCATCAGACCTTGCGGCATGGAATAAGGCAAGATAATTTTGTTGCCGGAGACAGTCCGTTTAATAATCGCCTCAAAGTCATATTTTCCGCCGTCTGCCAGCGGACCATCTCCTCGCACAGACCGCCCTGCCGCAACTTGGATGTCACTGACGACAGGAACGGTTCCATCATAAAAATCATCAACTAACAGTAGTACTCCTTTGAGTTGTTCTGCCTCGTTGATCTTCCCTCCCATGCATTTCAATGTTTCTGTCAGGCTTGTCAGGGCAGGATGTGGTGTTTCTGCCGTGATGTTGGACATTGAGGAATTGATGGTTGTACAACCTGAGCCTGCAAGCAGGAGTAAAATTCCACTCAGCCATGAGGTTTTGCAAAAAATATCCATGGCATGTTCCGAATGAAAAATGGATGAGGAGAGACAGGAGAGAATAAAACAATTGAAAATTATCCATCCAGAAAGGATAGATAAAAATAGTGCTGGAAATTCTTGACAAAACTCTATCTAGCGGTTAGCTACTGGCATTCAAGTATAACTGTGTCAACATTGATAGATTGAAATGCATCTCCGCTTCCTTCATTATAATTACCGTAAAAAACACATTTCGGCTGAACCAAGCTGTCCACAATCACGTTCCCTTCGGCTATCGCATATCCATTGGTTTTAATTGAAGATGTTTCTGCTGGTAGCGTAACAGCTTCTTTCTGGAGAATGCTGTCCCTTTGGCTCATAACCGACTTCAGGCTTGGAGCAATGTCCACATCAGGAATCGACACTTTCTTGATTTCGCAGCGGCCATTCCCGTGCCAGCCTAGACACATGCACACTATGAAAGACAGCGTAAAAAGTATTTTCTTCATAACGCCCTCTCTTCATCAGACTTTCTCAGTTGCTGGTGATGACATTGATGCCTTGAATTCCGTCTTTATTGTTGCGTGAAGTCATGACCAATGCACCGCCGACAACAGCAACCTGTTGAATTTCATCCGCATTGCCACCGCGATAGATATTCACCCCTTGAACAATGTTGTCCCCTTCCGCCATCGTCATGGATAAGCTTCCTTCAATATCCGCCACCTGCACAACCTTGCCGGAAAAAGTCACTCCTGAAATTACATTAAGACCTTGGACGCTGTCGCCATCACTGTATGAATCCAAAGTCAGCTCGTTGGCAGCGGAGACACCTTGAAACAAACCCGCATTAGCAGCATCAACAAACTGGTTGAAAACAGTGAGATCTGCGCTTTTGCTTTTCAAGGGCATCAGCAACACTCCTGCCAATGAGGCAGCCAAACAAATCTTTCGTACCATATCACTGTCTCCTCCGGCTGTCAGGAATTTGCCTGCCGTTTATCTATGAGAGCTTTCATCAGCATCAAGCATTCCTCAATGCTGACGATGCAATGAATACTTGCATACGGCTCAGGCTGAAATTATCACCCTCTGGGCAGGAGACGAAGACTGAATCATACCGCGCAGCCGTCAGCACACTCCTGCCGCAGAACAGTCACTCACAGCCGGCACTACCACAGGGTCTGATCACATTGATGCCTTGCACAGAATTTCCGGGACTGCTGTTGGAGACCATTTTCGCGCTTCCAATGACGGCACCCTGCATAGCCAGCACAGCGACCTCACCTTTGAAGACATTCACACCTTGCGTCACATCCTTGCCTGCCGCATTGTCCATGATAACGGGGCCGCCGATCTCAGCACTTTGATGCGGATCATCAAAGGCCTTGCCGATCACCACGTTGCCGCCCATGGTAGCCCCTTGATCATAGTTTGAATCCATCTCCAAGCTGTTGTCAGTTGCCAAGCCTTGGGCTATGCCGCTGACGATGCCTGAGAAAGGATCAAACAACCCGGCTGCCATTGCGGAGCTAGGAACTCCCATCAGTCCTAACGCCAGTATCATACTTGTTTTTTTCCACATAATCCGTCTCCCCTTGACTGAAAAGAAGTACACAGCAAACAGTCCTGCTCCTCCTCTTCACATAGAATAAAACAAATGGCAGGACAAATCAAGAGAAACCAATAAAAAAACAACCAGAACAGCACATGAAATTTGAATGCTGCAACAGTATGCGAGATCCGCAGCCCTGAGCTTCGCTGATTCCCCTGCTGGCCCATGATGCAGAACGGTCCTCCAGCATCAGGGCATCCTCGATGCTGCCCTTCATCTTCTCTCCTTCCGCTGCCACTGCTTGTCCAAAGCCCGTATCTGCTTGAATAGCTCAGTGAGGTTGAAGCTGATGAGCGGGGGAGTGGACGTAATCTCAACAGCACTGACGAGACAACCTGTAAAAGACAGCTTCTCGTCCGGCTTCAAGCCTGTTTTATCGCCAATCCCTGCCAGCCCCTCCCTGACCCTCGGCTGCGCCAAGCCCAGCAGGTCTGTGCGCTGTGTCTCCTGGCCACCAGAGTCCCAGATATTGATTCTGATCTTCCGCCCGCTGACTTTCTGTTTGCCCCGGATGATGATGCCGCACGTGGTGTCTTCGTGATTGTCAAACACCTCGCCGCGCAGCTGCCTGACCAGCGAGGTCTTGCCTGCCGCCCCGTCGCCGATGAGGAGCGTCTTCACCTTGTTGAGGGGGCACTGGCCTTTGTCCGCCCTGTCTTCCTAAGCAGTTCTTCATTCGTCATCGCCTGCGCACTTGTGGTGTTGGTTGGTCGGTCGCTGTGTCATTCCGAGCACGCACGCTTGCCGGATTTGAGCAAGCACGCTTGCTGCCTGCGAGCACGCATGCGCACTGGGTATGAGCAAGCACGCTTGCTGGATGCGAGCACGCATGCGTGCTCGGCAGGTGTCAGCATGCTCATAAGCCAGGAGCCAGGAAGGGCGGACACATAGGCCGCCCCTGCCGAAATCATCCTCAAGGGTGCCTGCCAGATTTTCTGCAAGGCGCGGGCCTTCAGTGCCGCTTCCTGCCTGCGCCGCGTTCTTTGCCCTGCTTGTCAGAGCCGGACGAGCGCAGCATGCCGCCGGGAATCCGGCTTCTTGCCTGCGCGGTCAGATGCCGCCGCACCGCCCTGATGCCCTGCCGGGCGATGTCTATCGGCGGGGAGACGAGCGGGTTGCCGTCAAACAGCCCACGGAGGAGGCTTTTGATATGGAACAGGCCGTCCGGCAGCCTGCTGATGCGGTTCTTGCGGACGTTGATAAAGGTGAGATGCTGGAGCTGGCTGATCTCCTTCGGCAGGAGGAGGAGCTTGTTGCTGTCAAGCCAGAGCCTTTTCAAGGCCGCAAGCTGGCCGATCTCCTGCGGCAGGGCGGCGAGGAGGTTGTAGCCGAGGTCAAGCGACTCCAGCTTGGTCAGCAGGCAGATGTCAGGGGGGATTTCGGCAAGCTGGTTGCTGCCGAGGTTGAGCAGGCGCAGGCTGCTCAGCTGGCCGATCTCCGGCGGCAGCTCGGTCAGCTGGTTGTGGCTGAGGTCAAGCGCATCCAGCTCCTGCCACTGGCTGATCTCCGGCGGCAGGGCGGCCAGCCGGTTGTAGCCCACGCTGATTTTCTTCAGGCTGCTCAGCTGGCCGATCTCCGGCGGCAGCTCGGTCAGCCGGTTCATCCAGAGATTCAGCTCGGTCAGCCCGGCAAGCTGGCCGATCTCCGGCGGCAGGGTCTCCAGCCCCTCGTTGCTCAGGTTGAGCCTTCCGGCCCCGCTGGCCCTGGCCTCCTCTATCCTTTGCAGCAGCTCTTCATGTGTCATAGCCTGCGCACCTGCGGTGGTTGTCGTGTGGAATCCGGCGACCTCAACGCCGTCCTTCAGACAATCTACAGGCCGCGCGCCAGATTGTCCACAGGCCGCGCGTCAGATTTCCGCCGCGCCTCCGCCTTCTTGACCTGCACCGTCAGACAGTCCTTGCCGAACTGCTTTCTGAGCTGCTGGAAGAAGTCTGCGCAGGGCCGGACAGCCATGTCAGGATGGGGGGTGATGGTCACAGCCAAGGTGCAGGCCTTGTCCGCCGCCTTCCTCAAGGACAAGATCCAGCCTGCCTTGGCGGATGTCATGCGCCAGCTCGGCTCTCCTGCGCCGAGATTTACGCCGCGTCCACGGCCTCCTCCCCAGTGAGCAGGAGGAAGAGGCCGTCGTTCATCTGCGCCAGCGCGTCCTTCATCTCCTGGCAGGCGGCCACGCTGCGGCAGTTCTCATGCAAAGCCAGACTGAGCGCCTGGCCGAGCGCGTCCAAGCCGGTCATTGTCATTGCCCCAGCTATGGCAATGACCGCGAGCAAGCCGCCAAAGCCGAGCATCAACTTCTGTCGTATACCGATCATTTCAAGTTACCTCCGGGGAAGAGTAAGCAAAGCCCGTGCCAGAACAGGCAGCACGGCAGGCGCGGTTTTATGGGGAAGAGCTGAGGAGCAGCCTTGCAAAGGGCAAGGACAGGGAGGCAGGAGCCTTGCGAAATACAAGGGAGCAGGACTTCTTGGCGCTTGAAGCGGCGGCGGCTTCCTCGAACTTGACAGGGCAGAAGTGCTGGCATATCCTTCAGCATATTATGCTGCCACCGCGAACTATCATAATCCAACAGACTGAATTATGCAGACAGAACGGCGTGTCCGCCAAGCTG
>NZ_JBLWEP010000083.1:6440-10310 GCF_048287355.1 Candidatus Electronema sp. TJ | reverse complement strand
CTGCGCTTCATCCGGCGGCGATGCTGCGCGCCTGTTCTTGCTTTTCGCGGTCTGCCGGGCTATTATGGGGCGACCGCAGGAAGCGCTGCGGACTTTCTCGGCAATACGCAAGAGTTGAACATATTTTCACCAGAAAGGACGGGACAATGGAGATCACGCTGCGCAAGGCGGAGACGCTGAAGGAGAAACCGGACGAAGGCAATCTTGGTTTTGGCAGACATTTCACCGACCACATGTTTGTCATGCGCTGGAGCGTCGGCAAAGGCTGGCAGGACGCGGAGATCAGGCCCTACGGCCCGTTCAGCCTCGATCCGGCGGCGATGGTGCTGCACTACAGCCAGGAGATTTTTGAGGGCCTGAAAGCCTATCATGGCGCGGACGGCTCCATCATCCTTTTCCGGCCCTTGGACAATCTGCGCCGCCTGAACCGCTCCGCTGTCCGCATGTGCATGCCGGAAATTCCGGCGGAAGAGGTACTGGAAGCCCTCAAGCAGATGATCGCCTTGGATCGCGGCTGGGTGCCGCAGGCTCCGGGCGCGTCGCTTTACATCCGCCCGGCGATGATCGCCACCGAGGCGGCTGTCGGCCTGCATCCGGCCAACGAGTATCTGTTTTTCATCATCTGCTGCCCGGTTGGCGCGTACTACGCCGAAGGCTTCAAGCCGACCAGAATTTATGTGGAAGACCGCTATGTCCGCGCCAGCGCAGGCGGCGTGGGCGAGGCCAAGACCGGCGGCAACTACGCCGCCTCGCTCAAGGCCTTTGCCGATGCCAAAGCGAAAGGCTGCACCCAGGTGCTGTGGCTGGACGCGGCGGAGCGCAAATATGTTGAAGAAGTCGGCACTTCCAACATTTTTTTTGTCATCAATAACGAGCTGATCACGCCGCCGCTCGGCGGCACCATTCTGCCCGGCATCACCCGCGACACCGTGCTGCAACTGGCCGCTGACTGGGGCATCAAAGCCAGCGAGCGGCGGATCGGCATGGACGAAATCATGACCGCTGCGGCAGACGGCTCGCTGAGCGAAGCCTTTGGCTCCGGCACAGCCGCAGTCATCGCGCCGGTGGGTGAATTCGTTTATCAAGACGCGGCGATTCAGATCGGCGGCGGCCAGACCGGCCCGATTGCCCAGCGGCTCTTTGACGGCATTCAGCAGCTCCAGCGCGGCCAGCTCCCGGACAGCCACGGCTGGCTGGTGCGGGCGGCGTAGGCCATGATGGCTTGGCAGCAGCCAGACGCTGCCAAGCTGGCACTCATGCTCAGCACCTCCATGTCCTACATCGCCGACCTTCACGTTCACTCCCGTTATTCCCGCGCCACCAGCAAGTCCAGCAATTTGCACGGCTTGGCGGCCTGGGCGGCAGTCAAGGGCATTGATGTGGTCGCCACCGGCGATTTCACCCACCCGGCCTGGTTCGCGCAGCTCTGCGACGAGCTGGAGCCTGCCGAGCCGGGCTTCTTCAAGCTGAAAAACCACGAGAGCAGCGGGCTGGCCGCTGTCCTGCCGCCCGGCGTGCAGCCGGACATATCGCGCATCCGCTTTGTCCTCAGCGCGGAGATCAGCTCGATCTACAAGCGCGGCGGCCAGGTGCGCAAGGTGCATAATCTGCTTTACGCCCCGGACTTCGAGGCGGCGCGGCGGATCAGCGGCGTGCTGGCCGGGATCGGCAATCTGGAGGCGGACGGCAGGCCCATCCTCGGCCTTGACTCGCAGACGCTCTTAGCCATCCTCCTTGAACACGCGCCGGACGGCTTCCTTGTGCCTGCGCACATCTGGACACCGTGGTTCTCGATCTTCGGCTCCAAGTCCGGCTTTGACGCGCTGGAAGACTGCTTCGGCGATTTGAGCGGCGAGGTCTTCGCCCTTGAAACCGGCCTGTCCTCCGATCCGGCCATGAACCGCGGCATTTCCGCCCTTGACCGCTTCGCCCTGCTCTCCAATTCCGACTGTCATTCCCCTGCGAAATTAGGCCGCGAGGCGAACATCTTCGCGGCGGGCTTTGATTTCTTCTCCCTGCGCGAGGCCCTGCGCCAGCCAAGCTGCGGGCAGCGGCTGGCGGCGACCATCGAATTCTACCCGGAAGAGGGCAAATACCACTGCGACGGCTGCCGCAGCTGCGGCGTGTGCTTTGAGCCGGAGCAGACCCGCGCGGCCAAAGGCGTTTGTCCGGGCTGCGGCAAAGCCTTGACGGTCGGCGTGCTGCACAGGGTGTTGGAACTGGCTGATCGGGACGAGCCGCTCTGGCCGGAGAACGCGCCCGCAGTCCGCAGCCTCATTCCGCTGCCGGAAATGCTCGGCGAGCTGTTCGGCTGCGGCCCGGCCAGCAAGCGGGTGGATGAAGCCTATGGACGGCTGATCAACGCCTTCGGCTCGGAGTTCCGCCTGCTGCTGGACACGCCGCTGTCTGAGCTTGCAGCAGTTTCGCCCCTGCTCGCCAAGGCCGTGGAGCGGGTGCGGGAAGGCAAGGTCATCCGCCAGCCCGGCTATGACGGTGAATTCGGAGTGATCAAGGTCTTTGCCGAAGACGAGCGGGCCGAGCTGGGCGGTCAGCTCAATCTTTTCGGTCTGAGCGCGTCCAAGCCAAGAAAAAAGCAGGAGCGCAGACAGGCTGCTCTCGGTCTCAAAAACAAGGATGAGGGCCAGCCAGAGCCGCTGCGCCGCCTGCTCAACCCGGAGCAGCAGGCCGCTGTGGACAGCGATTCCGACCGGATCATCGTTCAGGCCGGGCCGGGCACCGGCAAGACGCACACGCTGGTGCGGCGGGCTGTCCGCCTGCTGGAGCAGGGCCAAGGGCCGCTGGTCATCATCACGTTTACGAACAAAGCGGCAGAGGAAATCCGGCAGCGGCTGGCCGCCAGCGTGGGCGAGCAGGCCGCGCTGGTCGAGACCTTCCACGGCTTCTGTCTGCGCTGGCTGCGCCGTCGCAGTCCGCAGCTCACGCTGGCCGGGCCGGAGATGCGGGAGCGCATAGTCCGCCAGTGCTACCCGCAGCTTGCCGAGCGCGAGCGGCAGGACATCCGGCGGCAGGCCGCGCTCTTCCTCGCCAGCCAAGCGGAGCTGCCGGAAAGCTATGCCGAAACCGACCCGCTGCGGCCTTATTTTTGCTGCCTGCGCGAGCGCAACCTGCTTGATCTGGATGAGATTGTTCCGGCCTGCGTCAGCCTGCTGCGTCACGACAAGGAATTTGCCGCTGAAGTCCGGGCCAGCGTCGCCCACCTTTTGGTGGATGAATTTCAGGATTTGAACGCTGCGCAGTACGAGTTGGTACATCTTTTAGCTGAAACTGCGGCGGTCTTCGCCATCGGCGATCCTGATCAGGCCATTTACGGCTTCCGTGGCGCGAATCCGGCCTGGTTTCGCAAGTTCGTGGCCGAGCAGCAGCCGGACTTTCATGCCCTGACCCGCAATTACCGCAGCGGGGCGCGGATTCTTCAAGCAGCAGCGGCAGTGATCCGGCATAATCATGGGAATGAGGAAGTGCCCGATTCGCAGGCGATGTCGGACAAGCCGGGCCTGATGTATCGCCAGGCCGCCGTGAACGCCGCAAGCGAAGCCGCCTTTATTGCCGGGCAGATTCAGCACTTAGTCGGCGGCACCTCGCACCGGGAGATTGATCGTCTGCAAAAAAGCAGTGAAAACACGCTGGCTCTGTCGGATATCGCCATCCTCTGCCGCACCTCCCGCCAAATGCCGCTCATCGCCCATGCTTTGGCGGAACGGACGCTGCCCTGCCAGGTCGTTGATTTGCAGCCATTCTATCTGAACGGCACTGTCCGCCCGCTGTACTACGAGCTGCTCTTAGCTGCCGAACAGATTGACGCGGCGGAACTGCTTTTCCTGCTCGGACAGGAAGAGGGCATCGGCGCGG
>NZ_JBLWEP010000083.1:3951-5997 GCF_048287355.1 Candidatus Electronema sp. TJ | reverse complement strand
CTCCGCGAGGAGCGGCGGCTTTTCTTTGTCGGCCTCACCCGCGCCGCCGAGACGCTGTATCTGTGCAGCGCGATGCAGCGGCAGGGCTTCGCCGGGCCAGAGCGGCCCGCGCCGTCCCGTTTTCTCAAGGAAATTCCGGCGGAGCTGCTCGACGCGCCGCCGCTTTCCCAGCCGAAAGCACGGAAGAAAAGCCTTGGCAGGCAGCTACGGCTTTTTTGAGCTGAAGCCGGACAGTCTTCGGAAATAATGATTGTTTTGTCAGCATCTGCGTTCTGCCGTTTTGGCATTGCCAGTTTGCGGCAGGGCTGGTAAACTGATTGCGTCCTGCTGCGACACAGCCGCAAAGTTCCCGATGGCTCCAGCGGAGCCGATACGACAGATAGAATGATTTTTTACCTAGGTGAAACCGGATGTTTTCCCCGTTGAATTTTCTTTTCGGCTGGATGTCCAGCGACCTTGCTATTGATCTTGGCACAGCCAACACAGTTCTGTATGTCAAAGGCAAGGGCATCGTGCTGCGGGAGCCTTCCGTTGTCGCGGTGCGGCAGGACGCGCGCGGCGGCAGGGTGCTGGCGGTGGGAACGGAGGCCAAGGAAATGCTTGGCAAAACCCCCGGCAATATTGAAGCCATCCGGCCCATGCGCGACGGCGTGATCGCAGACTTTGAAGTCTGCGAGGCCATGCTCCGCTATTTTATCAACAAGGTGCATAACCGCCGGACGCTTGTGCATCCTCGGATCATCATCTCCGTGCCTTCGGGCATTACTCAAGTGGAGAAACGGGCGGTGCGCGAGTCCGCCGAATCCGCAGGTGCCCGCGAGGTGTATCTGATTGAGGAGCCGATGGCTGCGGCCATCGGCGCAGATCTGCCGATCACCGAACCGACCGCCAACATGGTCATTGACATCGGCGGCGGCACCACCGAAGTGGCGGTCATTTCCCTGTCCGGCATAGTCTATGCCAAATCCGTGCGGGTGGCTGGCGACAAGATGGACGCGGCCATCCTTCAGTACATCAAGCGCAAGCACAATCTGGCCATCGGCGAGCGCACCGCCGAGCAGATCAAAATCTGCATCGGCAACGTCATGCCTGCCGAGCCATACGAGACGATGGAGATCAAAGGCCGCGATCTGGTTTCCGGCGTGCCGAAAACCATCACCATTCGTTCCGACGAAATTCAGTCCGCCATCGCCGAGCAGGTGGAGGTGATCGTTGATGCGGTAAGGCTGGCTTTAGAGGTCACGCCGCCGGAGCTGTCCGCTGACATTGTCGACCAAGGCATAGTCCTGACCGGCGGCGGCGCACTGCTGAAAAATCTCGACAAATTGCTGGCGCAGGAAACAGGAATGCCTATCATCATCGCCGACGACCCACTTTCCTCAGTCGTGCTTGGCTCCGGCAAGGCACTTGACAACTTTGAGATCCTCAAAGAAATCGCCATTGACTGAGTGCCGTTCGGCGGACTGCCGCTCCATTCCGCTGTTTTTTCATTTTTCTGCCCGTCCCTCCCGTTCAGATGTCGAAAACTAGCCGCAACAGGAGACAGAAGGATGACGGCTCCGGCGGATTCCGCATTGTTCTGCTTGGCGGGGCCGCGCTGACATTCCTGCTCGTTTTCTTGGTCTTTATTTTCGGCAGTCAAGAGTTTGGCCCGACGTACAAGCTCCTCTTGGATGTCGCTGGCCCTCTCCAGAAAGGCATGGTCAAGGCCGCTTCGCCGTTCTATTCGTTCAAAGAGAACTATCTTGATCTCCTCACGGTGCGGGAGGAGAAGGCTCGCCTGCTCGAAGAGCTGCAGAAATGCCGAAACGCCGCCTACGCCAACCGGGGGGCGGTGGCCCTCAACGCCAAGCTGCGCAAGCTGCTGGACTTCAAAGAGTCCTCCGATCTGCCCACCATGACAGCCCGGATTGTCGGCAAAGATCCTTCTCTCTGGTTCCGCAGTGTGATTATTGACCGTGGTCTCAGCGACGGGGTGGACAAAGGCATGCCGGTGGTCAGCGGCGAAGGCATCGTCGGCCAAGTTTACGCCGCCTCAGCCAATTA
>NZ_JBLWEP010000083.1:0-3599 GCF_048287355.1 Candidatus Electronema sp. TJ | reverse complement strand
CCGGACGCGCCGATGCTGACGATAGCCTTCATCCTTGTGGGCCTGCTGCTGGCTGTGGCGCAGACCACCGTCCTTATGCCCGCGCCAGTCTGGATCGCGGCTCCAGATCTCTATTACGCCTTGGCCGCTTATGCCGCCTATCATTTCAGCTTCTGCCGGGGCTTCCTCATCATTCTGCCGGTGAGCTGCATCATGGATGTCTATTCCGGTACTGTGGTTGGCATGTATCCGGCCATCTGTGGCTGCGGCTGGCTGCTCCTGAAGTTCATGGCGGTCAAGATGCCGGTGCGCAGTTCCTTTTACCAAATTCCTCTGACAGGGGCAAGTCATCTCTTTGTCTGCTGGCTGACCGTGCTGCTCCTTGACGCGCTTCACCCTGAAGAGGGCATCAGCTGGCACTGGCCGCCGATGCTGTTCCGCGTCGGCCTACTCTGTTTAGCCGCCGTGCCACTCTTCCGTTTCTTCCATTTCATTGAAAACCGCCTGCGCGACAGATTTCTTTTCCTCAGGGCGAAACGGTCGGTGGCGGACGGCAATCAGTTCCGGCAAGACAGAGGAGGGCGGGAATGAGACGGAACAACCGGCGGCGGAGCAGGTCTGCGGAAGATGCTGCCGATTTCCATGATGACGACGGCAAAACACGGATCAGCCGGGTCAATGAGGGCGAGCTGGACTTCTACCGCCGCCGGGCCATGCGCTCCTCGGCGGTGCTGCTCTTCTTTTTTGCCGTCATTGTCGCCCGGCTCTGGCATCTCCAGATGCAGCGAGGTGAGGAGTACCTCAAGCTGGCCCAGAACAACCGGGTGCGTGCGCTGGACATTGCCGCGCCTAGAGGCAACATTCTCGACAGAAAGGGCCGTGAGATTGTCACCAACCGCCCGGCCTTCAATGTGGTCTGGGCGCGCGAGGGCAACCGTATTGACGAGGCACTGATCAAGAAAGTCGCCGCCATGCTGGAGCTGGATATAACCGAGCTCCTGGCCCGCATCCGTAAAATGGCGGGTACGCCTGGCCATATTCCCATCCGGCTGGCGGAAAACTTGGACTGGGACAAGGTCGCCCTGATTGAAAACAACCGCATGGAGCTGCCCGGCATCAGAATTGAGGTGGCACCGCAGCGGGTCTATCATTATGGCAACTTGGCTTCTCACATGATCGGTTATCTCGGCGAGATCAGCAAAGACGAGCTGAAAGCGGCGGAACCTGATTTCTACCGCCCCGGCGATATGCTCGGCAAGATGGGTCTTGAGCGGCTGCGGGAAAAGGATCTGCGCGGCGAGAAAGGTCGTCAGTACATGGAGGTCAACTCCCTCGGCTTTGAGCAGCGCAATCTCAAGGGGTTGGAGCCGCTGCCCGGCAACGATCTTCAGCTCACCATCGATGTTGAACTCCAAGAAGTGGCGGAAAAAATGATGACGGAGGCTGAATACGCCGGCGCGGCGGTGGCGGTGGAGGTCAACACCGGACGGATACTGATGATCGCCAGCTCGCCGGTACTGGATTTGAGCAAGTTCATCGGCGGCATTTCCAGAAAGGACTGGAAGGAAATGCTGGACAATCCTCGGCACCCTCTGATCAACAAAACCGTGCAGGGGCAGTATCCGCCCGCCTCCACCTACAAGATTGTAACCGCCTTGGCCGCTTTGGCCGAAGGCCTTGTCAGCCCCGACAGCACAGTCTACTGTCCCGGCTCCTACCGTTTCGGCAACCGCACCTATCGCTGCTGGAAAAAAAATGGCCACGGCACAGTGAATTTAAAAAGCGCCTTGGCGGAATCCTGCGATGTGTATTTTTATCACGTGGGCCAGCGGCTGGGAGTGAACCGCATCGCCAGCTATGCCCGCCATCTCGGTTTGGGCATGAAGACTGGAGTTGAGATAGAACATGAGAAGTCGGGATTGATCCCGACTTCGGACTGGAAACTGAAGCGCTACGGCAAGCCGTGGCAGGACGGCGAAACCCTGTCCATCGCCATCGGCCAAGGCTTCAATTTGGTCACCCCGCTTCAGCTGACCATGATGACCGCTGCCGTGGCCAACGGCGGCAAGCTCTACCGGCCCAGCATCATTGAAATGGTGCGAGATTCAGACGGACATGTCATTGAGCAGTTTCAAGTCACGGAACTGGATCATTTCACCGGGCAGGAACGCAACTTGCGGCTGATCAAGGACAGCTTGGTGGATGTGGTGCATGGCCGCCGGGGCACGGGCCGCAAGGCGCAGCTGCCGGGCATCACTGTGGCCGGCAAAACCGGCACCGCCCAAGTGGTGCGGCTCAAACAATACAAACATCTGAAGGAAAAAGACATCCCCTACAACTACCGTGATCACGCTTGGTTCACTTGCTTCGCGCCGGCTGAGAAGCCGGAGATCGCCGTGACCGTTCTGGTCGAACACGGTCTGCACGGCGGGGCAGCTGCGGCACCCATTGCGCAGGCTGTGATGCAGAAATATTTTGCCGACCGCCTGCCGAAAACAGACACAAACGGGACTGAGTCGCCGTCTTTGTCTGTTCCAGTTGTCGGCGATTGAACTTTCTTCCATTTTTCTGCCGATCATGTTTCGTTTTGACCGCCGCCTTCTGTATAATTTCGATTGGGTGACAGTGCTGTTGCTGGCTATGCTTTCGCTGATGTCGCTGGCCAGCCTGTTCAGCGCCACATGGAACGGCGGCCCTTCGCCATCGCCATTGTTTTTCAAGCAGTTTTATTTTTTTCTGTTTGGCTGCGCCCTGATTCTGGTGATCCTCAGCGTTGATTACAACGACTTGAAGCTGCTCTCTTATATCTGCTACGGAGCAGTTTGTCTGCTTTTGGTGTACACAAAGCTTTTCGTGAAAGTTATAGCTGGCTCTCAGCGCTGGATTGATCTCGGTTTCTTCAAGCTTCAGCCTTCCGAGCCTGCCAAGCTGGTGCTGGTTTTGGTGCTGGCCGCCTGCTACGCCCGCAACGAAACGCCGGAGAACGGCTATCAGCTCAAGGATTTGCTTCGGCCTGCCGCGCTGACGGCTGTGCCTTTTCTGCTGATCGTGATTCAGCCGGACTTGGGCACCGCGCTGATGCTGGCCTTCATTTTCATTTCAATGACTCTGCTCGCCCAGTTGCGCTGGTCAACTTTAACCACGCTGGGGATCACAGGCCTGATCACCAGCGTGCTGGGCTGGATGTACGGCCTCAAACCCTACCAGCGCCGCCGCATTCAGACATTTCTTAATCCGGAGGGAGATCCTATGAATCACGGCTACCAGATCAATCAGTCGAAAATCGCTGTGGGCAGCGGCCAGCTGTTCGGCCAAGGCTTCATGGAGGGCAGCCAAGGCCATCTCAATTTTCTGCCGGAGCGGCACACGGACTTCGCCTTTGCGGTCTGGTGTGAGGAGCTGGGATTTGCCGGGGCGTTTTTTTTCCTGCTCTGTTTTTTCTGTCTGCTGCTCTGGGGCACGAACACCGCATTGGTCGCCCGCGACAAGTTCGGAGTATTTCTTGCCTTTGGCTTGGTCATGCTCATTTTTTGGCAAGCGGTAGTCAATCTTTTCATGATCATGGGCATGCTGCCGGTGGTCGGCATTCCGCTGCCCTTGTTCAGCTACGGCGGCTCCTC
>NZ_JBLWEP010000082.1:5495-10337 GCF_048287355.1 Candidatus Electronema sp. TJ | reverse complement strand
GACGCGGCGCAGGAGCCGTTGTTTTTCAACTGCCACTTAGACACGGTGGAGCCGGGGCGCGGCATCAAAGTCTTGCGGCAGGGCAGCCGCTTCACCAGCAACGGAGGGACGATTCTTGGCAGCGACGACAAGGCGGGCATCGCCGCCTTGATTGAGATGTGGCGGGTGATCAGCGAGCACAAGCTGCCGCATGCGCCGCTGGAGTTCCTCTTCACCACCTGCGAAGAAACCGGCCTGCTCGGAGCCAAGGCCCTCAACCCCGCGCATGTCCGGGCGAAAATGGGCTATGCGCTGGACACCAGCGGCTTTGGCAGGGTGATCATCGGCGCACCAGCCTCCAACCGTCTGCGCATCACGGTCAACGGTGCGGCGGCTCATGCCGGCCTGCACCCGGAAAAGGGCATCAACGCTATCGTGCTGGCGGCCAAAGCCTTGGCAGCTGCTCCCTGCGGCAGAATTGACCATGAAACCACAGCCAACTTCGGCACTATCCAAGGCGGAACAGCGATCAACATCGTGCCGGAGCAAGTGGTGATAGAAGGGGAAGTCCGCAGCCATTCGATGGAAAAGCTGGAGCGGCTGAGCAGGGAGATTGAAGCTGTCTTCCGCAAGATGCTTGTCGACTGGCGCGATCCGTCCGGGCAGGCACAGGGTGCGCCGGAGCTGGGTTTTCAGTCGGAACTGGATTTCCCGGCCATGAAATTGGACATGAACGACGCAGTGATCCGCCGGATTGCAGCGGCGGCGGAAGGCATCGGCATGGACTTGAGCTATGAAATCGCAGGCGGCGGCAGCGACGCGAACATCTTCAATGGCTGCGGCTTGGCGACCGCAATTGTGGCCACCGGCATGACCAATGTCCATTCAACCGCTGAAGAGGTCAGCTTGGAGGACATGACACGGCTGACTGAGCTGGTGCTGGCCTTGGCGGCTGCCTGAGGCGGGAAAAAACAAGGCTTCCGCACAGGATGTGGGAAGCCTAGGAGAAGCCGGATCAGAAGGAGTATCTGAACGCGGCGTTGACGGAGCTGCTCTTCATGTCGTCCATCCGCAGCAGGCTGTGATCCGCGCCCAGTTCGATGTCGCTGAGGCGCATGTACTCATAGCCCACGTCAACAGCCATGTTAGCGGCGATGTCATAGGCCACGCCTGCGCCGACCTTGTAGGCGAAGGTGGTCTCGCTGTCGTCAAGGCCGTTCTGAAAGGTGACATCCGCCTTGCCCGCGCCCATGCCCGCCATGCCGTAGACGGAGAGCGGCTCGCACTGCGCCCAGTACATGCCAAGGTTTGCCACCGGAACATGATAGAAGCCGTTGAACATCATGGTCTTCACGGTCATGTCATCCAGCCCTTTGGCTTTGAAGCCGACGCTTTGATAGCCAAGCTCGGTTTCAGCGCGGAAGTTGCCCAGCTTCCGCCCGCCCGCCAAGGCGAGGCCGTAGCCGGTGTCCGTGTCAGCCTTGAAACCGTACGCCTCTTTGTCCACATCCATGGAGCCGCTCCAGATCATCTTGGCCATGCCTTTGACATACCAAGGATTATAGGTCTGATCCTTGCGGCTCTTCAGAGCACTGATCTCGTTTTCATGCTGATTAAGGCGAGCGGTGTTGGCGTTGATCTGCTCATCCTGACGGCCTTGATCAGCCTGAAGGGCGTTGATCTGGGCATCCTGCCGACCCTGATCGGCCTGCATGGCGTTGATCTGCTCATCCTGACGGGCTTGGCTGGAGTTCAGGCCGTCAATCTGATTTTGGCAGTCATCAGGGCAGCCTGGCCCCATCGGCCCCTTGGGCGGCGTATATTTAGAGCCTGCGACGCTCTGACCAGCAGCCGCGAGAAGCAGGAGCGACACCGCAACCGCGCTCTGTATTCTTTTCATGTTCTCCCCTTTTGTTCTGGTTGTTCTGTCATTGCCGAACCGCTTCAGCGTCGAGTTTCTTCTTGACTCTTATGATAATGGAGCGGCAAGTAAAAAGCAAGAACAATCAGTCTGGTGCAATTTCTTGCATTTCTATTTGTCCTCACTGGTTATCCCTATAAAAACAGGTGGCCGCTCTGTTTGCGCCCTTTCTGAAAACAATTTTTAGTACCGTGCCCCATGGCCATGAGATGCCGTTCTTCCCCGCTCTCCGCCCGCAGAGCCATGGAGGTTCGCAAGCGACGAGATCATGGTTTTGCGCAGTATGCCGATCCGTTTGAAAATATTGCCGCCTACCGGCTCGCGGCCCATGTCTTTGAGCAGCAGCAGCGAGCCGAGCAGGCGGCAGGTTCCGTCCGGGCCGCAGTCGTGCAGCGGCAGCTCGACCCGAAGCATCCGCTCGCGCTGCACGTCCATTCCGCCCCGCTCCCATTGAAAGCATCGCTCCCCTGACGGCCCAATTAGGCAATTGAATTCCGCCCGGTCAAACTCCAAGCTCTCCAGAGTCTTGGCAACCTCCTCCCAGAGCTGCTCCACGCTGGCGGCCTGGGCAATTTCAAACTGCTGACTGCGAAAGAAGCGGCCTTCCAAGCTGAAATCCATCTCGCTGCCGAGGCTCCATGCCCACGAGGAAACCTTGCGCACCGTGATCAGGCCGGAAAGGCGGAGTGCGCGGGCGGCGGCAATGCCTCCGGCACCCATGAAGAAGAGAATCAGGGCTGAGGTCTCATTCTGGCTGTGCACCAGAATCACTGCGCAGATGCCAAGCGCGATAGTCATGGCATAGATAAGCAGCACCGCCTTGCGCTGGGTGAAGCCAAGCTCGACAATCCGGTGGTGAATATGGCGCATGTCCGGCTGAAAGAGCTGCTGGCCAGCGGCGAAGCGGCGCACTGGTGCCCAGAGCGCGTCAATCAATGGAACGCCCAGGGCAATGACCGGCATCAGCAGGGCGGTGGCGACTTGCCCCTTCATGGTGCCGCTGATGCTGAGAGCGGCCAAACAGCAGCCAAGAAAGTAGCTGCCGCTGTCGCCCATGAAGATGGATGCCGGATTGAAGTTGTAGCGCAGGAAGCCTGCGGAAGCTCCGGCAAGGGCGGCGAAGGCGACAGCCTGTGCGACCTGCCCGCCTGCGGCGCAGACCAGCAGCATGGACAGCGAGGCGAACAAACAGATGCCTGCGGCAAGGCCGTCCAGTCCGTCGATCAAGTTGATGGCGTTGATGACCAGAACGAACCAGAAGGCGGTGGCTGGCAGAGAAAGTAGGCCCAGCTCAATGGAGCCGCCAAGCGGATTGGTGATCAAATTGATTTTGATCCCGCAGGCGTAGAGCAGGCCTGCTGCAAGGAGCTGGCCTGCGAATTTGATTTTGAAAGACAGCCCGCCCCGGATGTCGTCGAGCAGGCCGAGCAGAAACATCAGCGCGGCACCGAGGAAGATGCAGGGCATCCGCTGATCAGCGAAGATCAGCTTGGCCGCCTCGCTGTGGTCCCGCAGCAGGAAGAGGAGAAAGAATGGAAAAAGAAAAGCGATGAACAAGGCCACGCCGCCGATTCTTGGCACAGCCCGCTGATGCAGCTTGCGTTCTGAGGGCTGATCGGTCAGGCCGAACCTCCTGCCGATAGCCCGCACCTTGGGCGTGACCGCCAATGCCGCGACCAAGGCTGCGGCAAAGGCCAGCTGAACGGTGATCATTGTCTATGAGGCTTTCTGCGTCAGGAAAGCGGCCCATGTCTCAGGCGGACAGCCAGCGCGGGCGGCACCCGCTGTCGGAACAGCCGCGCCTTCCTCGCAGCATGATGCGGCGGCTCAAAACTCAGCTCTTATGATCAATGGTAGCAAATTTTGCGCGTCCCTGCAAGGCGAGGCGGAAGGATTCTCTCGTCTGTTTGAATTGCCCAGCAAGGGCGAAAGATTTTTCACCCCTACGGCGTATGCAAGTTTCCCTTACCCTGCGCCAGATTGTCTGTCTCGTAGGGGCAGGCCCCTACGGCGCAACGGTTGCAGGAGAATCATTCTATCGTGCTCCAGCTATATGCCGAACGATTGGGCATCAGGTCCGCACGCTGCGCGCCCCGCATCGCCCTCCCGGCTGCTCCCGAACAAACATCAGGCGTGCTTTCTGGAAAACCATTCCCGATGTCACAGCACGAGATCGAGCGAGGCCGTGACATGAGATCGAGCGAGGTCTTGTTACGGCCTCGAGCGAGGGAATAAGACGACATCGAGCGAGGGAATAAGATGAGATCGAGCGAGGGAACAACACGACATCGAGCGAGGTCTTGTTACGGCCTCGAGAATGGTTTTCTGGCGAGCATTCCCGATGTCTTTTCCACCCGTCAATTATGCGGCCCCATGAAAAAAACTGTTGACATGCGGAGAAACTCGTCTTATGCTTGGCGGCGGCAGTGTTCATTCCATCATCTCAATCATTTGAAGATCAGGAGGCAGAACATGGCAACGATTCAATGGCGGCCTGCGGACAACGCGCTCACCACTCCCCGCTCGTGCAAGATGGTTTTCGTGCCACGAAATGTGGTGGACACCGAGGAGCTGGCCGCCCGCATGGCGGCGGAGCTGCCCAGCTACAGCGCCGAGGAGCTGCGCAGCATTCTGGCCATCCGCAACAAAGTCATCCAGCAGAGCCTGATCAACGGCGAGCAGGTGACCGAGGAAGGCTGCTTCACCTACTCCCTCTCCTTCACAGGCAAGCTGAACAGCCCGGACGACCCTCCGCCGCCCATTGAGAAGTGCCTGCAAGTGCGCGTCCATGCCTCGCCGCCCTTTGCCGCCGAAGTCCGTCATCTTGGCCAGCTTGAACAGCTGGCGCGGGACAAGAAGCTGCCTCTGATCAACACGGCCCAGGACACGCTGCTCAAGCTGGACAACGTGCTCAACCCGGACGGCGTGCTCCGTCTCACCGG
>NZ_JBLWEP010000082.1:0-5242 GCF_048287355.1 Candidatus Electronema sp. TJ | reverse complement strand
CTGGGCGACGAGACCGGCATCCTCACTGGCAGCGAGGGCGTGCCGCATGTCACGGTTATGGACGGCGCGTCCACGGAGAATGTCCGCCTCCGCATTCAAGTGATTCAGGATTTGGCGGAAGAGCAGCTGATCTTCTCGCTGCTGGACATGAAAGAGAACGGCGCGGCAGGCGCGGAAGTGATTGTGACGCAGAACGGGGACTACACCCTGCCCGGCTTTACGGGATCAGCCCTGAGCAGTTTGGACATCAGCGTGAGCAGCTACGCCGCGCTCTGGGAAATGGTGCGCAACAGCTACGGCGGCAGGCTGGTGGATGTGCTGGATGTGCAGACAGCGTGAGCACGGCCTGCTGAAGCGTCTGCGCCGCGACCCGTGGTTCAGGCTTGGCGGCAGCCTTTTCCTGCTCCTGGCCTTGGCCGCCGCGTTTGGCCCGCCTTTGGCTCCGCACGATCCTTTCTTGATGGACAGTGCGCCGTTTGCACGGCCTTCCGCTGCCCATCTCTTGGGCGTGAACGACTGCGGCCAGGACATTTTCTCCGAGCTGCTGCACGCTGTCCGCAACACCGTGGTCTTCGGCGTGGTCTGCGCGGCTGCGGGGCTGGCGGTCGGCGTGCTGATTGGCGTGGCCGTCGGCTGGTTTGGCGGCATGGCTGATCTGGCCCTGATGCGTTTGGGCGATGTGCTGATGGCCGTGCCTTCGGTGATGGTGCTGATTTTGGTCGCCGCTGTCTTCCGGCCTCATCCGCTGACCTTGGCCCTCATTCTCGCCCTGATGACTTGGCCTGGCACGAGCAAGTCCATCCGGGCGCAGACCCTGATTGTGCGGCAGAGCCTGCATGTCCGCGCCGCTGTGCAGTTCGGCGGCGGCAGCTGGCACATCATCAGCCGTCACCTGCTGCCGGAGCTGCTCCCTCTCTGCCTGATCGGCTTTTCGGCCAAGTGTCGGATGGCCATGTTCATGGAAGCCTCGCTGGCTTTCATGGGCCTGATTGATCCGGGCCGCAAGTCGCTGGGCATGATGATCCAGTACGCAATGAAATACTACTACATGAGCATCTGGTGGAACTGGCTGCTGCCGCCGCTTGCCGCCCTCTCCCTGCTGCTGCTGACCATCACCTTCGTGGTCATCAGCTTGGAGCAGGCACTTGATCCGCGTCTGCGGGAGAGCGCGGCGGAATGACAGGCAGCGGGAAGGTCGGCAGGAACTCTGCTTGGAAGGGGCGGGCTGATCAAAGAGGCGGGATGCGTGCGGCAAGGGCGGACGCGGCGGTCCGCCCTTGAGGAGAGAGGCTTACTTCTTGCGGTCTTTGCCCGCGATTTCCACGTACAGGGCTGTCACTTCATCAGCAAGCTGGTTGATGTCGTCAGCAGCGGACAGCACCAGCGCGGGATTGCCCTTTCCGCTCAGCTTGAGAAAGTATGGCGCAACCCGCTCCCACTGGCTCTGCATCTTGTTCAGCAGCATTTTGATGCGCTCATTGTTCTTCTTTTCCGCTTTCAGCGTCTCCAGCGCGGCCTTGAAGTCTGACACCGCAGCTTCCAGCTTCTGCACAGAGGTGTCATCGTGAAAGCCTGCCTGATAGGCGATGTAATACTTGGCAATCCGCTGCGAGAGCATACGCTGTCGGCCGGAGATGTTGATGATGTGGTCAATCTTCTCTCCTGACAGTTCCTCCAGCTTCAGCACCACGTTCTGGCTGGCCTCCAGCAGCTGCTCGCTCAGCTCCAGCACCGCAGCGGCGTTCTCCTTTTTATAGGGCTTGGTCACCAGAGCCTTGTAGTTGGCAAAGAGCGTGTCAACTGCGCCCAGCAGCTCCTGCATCGCGCTGTCGCTGATCTTTTTCAGCGCGTCGTAGTTGTATTGGAAACGGGTCACGGAGATGTTGAGCTGATGGCTGGCTTCCTGCTGGGAAACGCCTTGCCCGTTGTACAGATACGCCTTGGCGATGCGCTGCGAGAGCATGCGCTGCATTCCCGCCCTGTTCATCAGCTCGGAATAGTTCTCGGCCGCCTGCAAGGGCGACATAAGGAGAGCCAGAAAGAATGCTGTCAGCAGAAGGGTGAACGTGCGCATGGGGTAGCTCCTTCAAACGGTTGGGCAGCGCGGCTGCGGAATGAAAAGAAAGAAATACGGATGAGGATATTAAAACAGCATCAGTTCATTTTTGCAAGAAAGCTGACAGGGCTGGCCGTGAAATTGCTGCTGAGAAAGGACAAGGCCGCCCATCGGCCTTCAAGCTGCCCGATGAAAGGCTACAGGAGAAGGAGTCAGGGGACTAAGACTGATGCCGGTTCCCGGCCAGCATTGTGCTGCGGACAAGCCCTGCGCGCTGATTTATGCAAATTCCTCTTTGAGTTTGCAGCGCGGCGCATGGTATAATAGACAAAAATCACCAGAGGCATAATGAGCGAAGAACGGGAAAAGACAGCGGCGCGGGCCGCAGAGCTGTTCGCAGAAGGGTTTCATTGCAGTCAGGCGGTGCTGAACGCCTGCGCCGGGCTGTTCCGCGACGAGCCGCCGCCAGCAGAGCTGACAGCGGCGATGGCCGCCTTCTCAGGAGGCATGTTCGGCAGCGGCCAGACCTGCGGCGCATTGTCAGGTGCTTTGGCGGCCATCGGCTTCGCTTTGGGCAAAACCACGCCCAAGGGGGAAAACCATAAGCAGATGAACCGGATCGGCCAGGAGATGGTCAAAGAGTTCGCCCAGCTGACCAGCGAGCACGGCGGCATGAGCTGCACCAGCATCGCCAGAATCGACTGGCAGGACAGCGAGGCGGTTCGGCGTTTCCGCACTGACCCGAACAGCACCCGCAGGCATTGCGTCCATGTGGTCAAAGAGACCGCAGGCTGCCTGCATGATTTGGTCAGGAAGCATCTTGCATAAGGCAAGAACAGGCTGCCGGGCAGTTCCGACAGCATATCCGCTGTCCTAACAAAAGAACGGGCAGTGCAGTTCAACAACAAAACACTGGAGGGAAGAACATGAAGTTGAGAAAACGTCCATTTTTGGGCCTGTCGGCTGCCGTCTTGGTCATCGCTGCTTTAAGCGGCTGCGGGAAGGGCTGCGAAACGGTCGGCTGCGGACCAGCAACCCCGCCTCCGCCTTGTGAGTCAAAGTACACCTTTGTGAATCCTGGCTTAGGATACGAGGCGGAGGAGTGCATGAGGCAATGTTCCCAGAAACAGACTGAATGCATGGAGGATGCGGGCATTGAGGCAAAAAGCTGCGAACATTACAACGCGATGGCCAGAATAGAATTTGGACGCTGCGTCGCCTCTGGAGCGCCTAATTGCTACAACAGCGTCCATCCATGTTCGGCTCCGAACATTAAGCTGTGCGAAGAAGCGTTTCGTCGTTGTTATGCAGGCTGCGGCGGCATTGTCACGGACAGCTGTGCCGACGACAAGTGATGATCAAACGAGTTCCTGATGCTGAACTGACGAGATCAGGCGTGCAGAATGCAGCGTGTTTTTAGCTGACTATATAATACAGCCTAATTTTAAAACCCCACCTCGCAAGAAGGGCGGGGTTTTTTGTTTTTGTCGCTTGACAATACCTGAACTATTAGTTATAACCCCGCAAAGAGGGTTTACGCTTCATAGTCCCCATTTATTTATAAGGAGTGATTGCTATGAAAGTTTTACTTGTTCCAGTGTTGCTGGCGTGCGCCGCAACCCAAGCGACGGCCCAAGGCAACCCGTATTTCAAAACACCAGTTGAGATCAACGGGACAGGATGCAGCCCTTCTGATATTACGGTCACAGGCGAAAACAGCGCAACTATGACCATCATGTTCAGCAAGTATGATGCTGGAAATCAGAAACCATCCGTCAGTGGTATTGGCCGCACCTCCTGCAACTTTGCTGTGCCGGTCCATGTTCCATCAGGTTATCAGGTGTCCCTTTTGACGGCTGACTGGATGGGCTTTGCTGAAGGAGAGACAGAGTTCAGCCGCAGATATTTTTTTGCCGGCCAACCTGTCCCTCCTGTAACAGTAAAACCAGTTTCAGGCAGGGGTTTTACATATACAGACAGCAGGCTTTACGGCTCTTACAGAAAATGTGGAGGCGGAGATCTTCAGCTGCGGATCAACAGCTGGATATGGGCGAAAGGCAAGCCTAGTTATATCGCGGTGGACACGCTGGACTTGAATAACAGAATGATCCTGAAGCTGAACTGGCAGAAATGCCAATGAAAGGTTCGCCAAGCTGTTTTTTAACAGTCTTTCACTAAGTTTGCACGCAAAAGTTGCTTCATCAATGAAGCCTCTGCCTTAGCTGGCAGAGGCTTTTTTTAATAAAACACTGGTGAAACATATGAAGAAAAAAGTTATCATTGTGCTGGCCGCCGTTGGAGGACTTGCTGTTGCCGGTTCTGAAGCCGCCGCTCAAGGTACCCCGTATTTCAAAGCGCCGGTTGGAATGAACGGGACAGGCTGCGGCCCTTCTGATGATATTAGCATCACCGGCGAAAACAGCGCGGAAATGACCATCAAGTTTACAGCCAGCAAGTTCGATGCTGGAAATGGGAAACCGTCCGCCAGTGGTAATGGCCGCTCTTCCTGCAACTTTGCTGTGCCGATTCATGTGCCGTCAGGTTTTCAGGTATCCCTCCTGACGGCTGACTGGACGGGCTTTGCTGAAGGAGAGACAGAGTTCAGCCGCAGATACTTCTTTGCCGGCAGATCAGTCCCTCCTGTAACCTCAAAACCAGAGTCCGGCAAGAATTTCACATACACAGACGGCAGACTCGACGGTTCTTACAGCAAATGCGGAGGCGGAGATGTTCAGTTTCGGATCAACAGCGGTGTGTGGGCGAAGAGCAATCCAAGTCATATTTTGATACAGATGGGCACATTTCGTCTAAAATGGCAGAAATGTCAATGACGTGACCGCCGCCTTGATCCAAAAGCGGAAGCTTCATCAGACCTCTTGCAGAAGTCGACATGCAGGTTGCAGCAGAGAGCGAGCCGTTCGATATAGTTTCCAACCGTTGCTGTCTCTTTCTTGCCGACCTGCAAACCAGTCCGGCTTGGCAAAAAAAGAATCCTGCCGACTTGGCAAAAAGTTGCACTCGGCAGAAGAGAAGTTTGGCCGAGCAGCAGAGGGGTTTTAGTGAGCCGCAAAGAAGTGTTGCCGAGCAGCAAAGAAGTTTAGCCGACTAAGAAAGGAGCTGGAGTCGGCCGCACTCCTTTGCTGCTCAGCCGGAAAGCAGTTTGGCCAAGCCGGACTTCTTTCCGGC
>NZ_JBLWEP010000081.1:0-10358 GCF_048287355.1 Candidatus Electronema sp. TJ | reverse complement strand
ATCATTCCGATTCACACTTAAACCGGGGCGATTTTGATCGAAAACGGCCCGATTTCAATTTAAATCGGATCAATTCACACTTGAATCGGGCTGATTTAAGTGTGAATCAGGGCAATTTACGTGTAAAACGTCCCAATTCCAATTTGAATCGTTTCGATTTCAATGTGAATTGGCCCGATTTAAACGTGAATCAGGACGATTTAAACGCGCATCCGTCGGGAAGAAACGATAAAACATTGGGACCATACGGGCATTGCCGCGCAAAAAGGGTTGAACAGGCGTTTTCCGAACACTGAAGCGAAAATCATGGCCTTGGCGCAGAAGATGACGAACCGAGCAACACGATTCACGCCATTTCCGCGCCACCAGCAAGGACAGTTCCCTGCACGGCTTGGCGGCTTGGGCGGCGATCAAGGGCATTGACCTTGCCGCCACCGGCGATTTTACCCCATCCGGGCTGTTTTGCTCATCTGCGTGGGCATCTGGAGCCTGCCGAGCCAAGTTTTCTTCGATTGCAGCAGGCTCCCGCCGCCACCGGGCTGGCCGCGCTCCTGCCGCCAAGCGTGCAGGCGGATTGCTCGCGCATCCGTTTCGTTCTCAGTGAGATGGCGAAGTCTTTTGACGTTTGACCGTTTGCTTGCGCTGTAATTTCTCCGAAAAAAAGGGTATAGTCTTGCTGTTTGACAGCGGGGCGAATGCTTGTGCCCTCCAGCGGCAAAAAAACAAGGATGACGATATGAAAAGAATGCTTTCCCTCAATGAATCTGAAGAAAAAATTGAGATTGAATTTAATGATGAGAATCTTCCTGTTGATGGTGCTGACGATGCAGTAAAAAATCTTATCGAAGAAGAAAAACTTCTGGAAAGATCCTTTGATCCGACTTTTATAAATATTATTCAAAGACAAGACACGTTAAGAAACGTTATTGATCGTCTGAAGAATGACGAGATAGACATGAACACTGATTTCCAGAGGGAGGCAGGACTTTGGGATGCAGTAAAGATGTCTAGGCTTATTGAATCAATACTTATTAGATTCCCTCTTCCTTCTTTCTATTTTGATGCTACAAATGATGACAAATGGCTTGTAGTTGATGGATTGCAGCGATTATCTTCTATAAGAAAATTTATTATTGAAAACAATCCGTCGGAAAAACTACGCCTCAGAAGTTTAGAATATCTAGATATTTTTACAGGTAAAACTTACGAGGATCTTCCTCGGACGTATCAGCGTCGTATTGATGAATGTTCAGTAACTTTATTTTTAATCCAGCCTGGAACTCCTGACGAAGTAAAATTTTCAATCTTTAGAAGGGTCAACACGGGAGGTTTGACGCTTAATTTTCAGGAGATTCGTAATGCTCTGACCTCACAGAAATTGCGCAATTATCTAAGGGAGCTGGCAGGAGACACTTATATGAAGAAAACAATTGGTGCAAAAACTAAAAGAATGCAGGATCAAGAGCTAGTTCTCAGATTTTTGGCTTTCTATGCGAATGATTACAGGCAAAGTAAGAAAAACATCACAGTATTCCTTGATGAAATGATGAAAAAGTTAGAGAAGATGAGTCAAACAGAATTAGATAATCTTGCAGAAATATTTCGCAGCTCTGTCAAGAGAAGCTGGGATGTTTTTGGGGATACTGCTTTTGAAAAAATAACAGAAAATGGGAGCGGAATTAGAAGAAACTTGAAAAATTCAACACTGTTTGAGGTGTGGACAGTGGCCCTTGCCCGCCTTTCTGAAGAAGAGATGAAGACGCTCGAAGCAAAGAAAGCTGTCCTCCAAGAAAAGCATATCCAGCTTATGTCTGAGGATGATATGTATTTTCAAAGCATTACATTCTCAACACAGAAGAAAAGTTTTTATCAAATTCGCTGCGACAGAGTGCAGAAATTGATTGACGAGGTGCTCCATGCTTGAGTTTATACGTGTGCAGGGATTCAAAACCCTTCTTGATGCCAGTTTTTCTCTGACTTCTCTTAATATTTTTACTGGACTGAACGGAATGGGGAAGTCCACTCTGATGCAGGTGCTTCTTCTGCTGAGACAGTCATATGAACGGAACACTTTATTTGACAAAGGGCTGCTTCTGAAAGGGGAATATGCGGCATTAGGCACAGGCCGTGATATTTTTGCCGAACAGGCTGATGCTGTGCGTTTCACGTTCACTTGGGCGCAGGAAAAACCTTTGCAGTTCTGTTTCAACTATGCGCCTGATTCAGACATGCAGCCTCTTGCAAGCCCAATGCACGAGAATTTACGCATTGCTGACAGCAAGAGTTTGTTCAATAAGAATTTTCAATATCTGTCAGCCGACCGAATAGGGCCGAAACCTTCATATGAGGTGTCAAGCTATTACATTCATGACCTGAATTCTTTAGGAAATCACGGAGAATATACTGCTCATTTTATCGCAGAAAATGGAAACAACCCTGTCAGCCTTCCTGCCCTGCGTCATGACAAAGCAATTTCTCTGACTATATTAGAAAATATTGATAGATGGATGTCTGAAGTTTCGCCTGGATTGCGGATACGCGCCGCCATGCAGCCAGCCACCAGTTCTGTTTCTCTTGGGTATGCTTTTGACCAAGGAAAAGAAACAACAGCAAATTTCAAGCCGCAGAATGTCGGATTCGGCATAACCTATGTTCTGCCTGTCCTCACAGCTCTCTTGCGAGCAAAAGCAGGAGATATGCTCATTATCGAAAACCCTGAGTCGCATCTGCATCCGGCAGGGCAGTCTACAGTTGGAAAACTATGCGCCCTTGCAGCGCACAACGGTGTTCAGCTTTTCATCGAAACTCATTCAGATCATTTTCTTAACGGAGTGCGAGTTGCTGTCAAAGAAAAAATAATTGCGCCGGAAGAGGTCAAATTCTTTTTTCTTGAACGCAGCAAAGATGCTGATTCTCATGAATCCACAGTTATTTCCCCGGAAATAGATGCCTGTGGCCGGCTTAACTGCTGGCCGGCAGGATTTTTCGATGAGTGGGACCGTCAGCTGGAGAAACTGCTGTGAGCCACCCTCTTGTTTTCAATCATCACTCTCTGCCGTTCAGTTCACCAGAAGATGTTGATCGTGAAATTGTCAATTTCTTGAAAATATGCCTTAGAGCGAAACTTATAGGGTTCAGCTTCATCTTGGCAGATGAAAGCGTTGACGGCACTTGGTTCCGTTTGGAGTTGGCTCATGGATATTTCTGGAAAGATTGGCATGACCAGCATGTCAATGAGCCTCAATGCAGGGATCTCATAAGAGTTTTCCGCAGCATTGCAACACAGCAGCCGCTCTTCACGGAAAAAGACAAGGAAAATGATCTTGAGCTGTTCGATGTTCATCTGCTGAATGAGCAGAGTTGTTCCGCACTCAGAGCAGCAGCTTGGAACGATTCTCCATTGCTGAGTTTTCCAACCCGTTCTCCTTGGACAGCCTCGCCGGTGACGGTCATTGTTGAACAACTTTCTGAAACGGGTGAAATTGTCAGTTCCATCGAAGAACTGTGCAACCTGCATTCTCTTGAGCAGTTTGAAAAAGAAAAAGCCGGATTGCAGGAGAAACTGTCAAAGCGAATCTGCTCAGGAAAAGAATTGCTGGAGCAGGCACAGCAGTTGTATCCCTGTCTGCGTTTCTGCGGAAAAGCAGAGGAGCAGCTGCGGAATTGGGCGTACCCGACAAATTTTCTTGAACAGATCAAGGAGGCATTATCCGTTCTCAACACCTTTGCAGAGCATTGGGCTGAAGGGCGTGTTGCCGGATATAGCCATAACACTTTGCGCCAGCTTGGCCTCCGGCATGAAGTCAGCGGCGAGTCGTCAACAGTAAAAGAAAAATTTCGCCAAACACGTGAGTTCCATCTTCCAAGCGGAGAGAAGATGCTGTTCGAGGATCACATTAAATTCAGCCAAGGGATCAGAGTATATTTTCTTGTCAATTCAGACGAGAACATTGTCTTTATAGGATATATAGGAAAGCATCTTCCTACTAAATCTGATCCAAAATAATTTAAGAATGCCCTGCATCGACGACCTTCACATCCATTCCCTCCATTCCCGCGCTACCAGCAAGGAGAGCACTCTGGGCGGCTGGCTGCTGAATCATCCCAACTATTATTGGCCTGATGGCCTTGACGACGTTGCATTGAAATTGGTTTGATCTGCGGTTGTCAAACAAACTTCCTCTTCCTTCACAATGACCAACCGAGCCATACTGCTCCGGCTGCGCGAAGTATTGCGGCCTTACGGCGGCAAACTGCTCATCGCCATGACTGCGATGATCATCGTCGCCTTGTTCAACGCGGCCCAGGCCTACATGGTGCAGCCGCTGTTAGACAAGATATTCTACGAGAAGAACGCCCGCTGGCTGACTGCGCTGCCGCTGGCCTTGCTAGCGGTCTTTTTCGTCAAAGGGGTGTTTTACTTTTTTTATTCGTATCTGCTAGAGTGGGTGGGGCAGTCGGTGATCAAAGACCTGCGCAACAGCCTCTACGGACAGCTCCACGAGCTGTCGATGAGCTTTTTCTACAAAAATTCCACCGGCGAGCTGATCTCGCGGATCATGAACGACGTGGCCATGCTCCAAGGCACGGTCTCGCACGCCCTGATCTACGTCCTGCGCGATTTTTTCAGCGTGGCCGGGCTGCTGGCGGTGATTTTTTACATGGACTGGCGGCTGGCCTTGGTCTCGCTTGTTTTCATTCCGATGGCCGCTGTGCCGATTGTGGTTTTCGGCAAAAAATTCCGCCGCATCAGCACCCGCTACCAGCAAGGCATGGGCGAGGCGAGCAATTTCCTCAACGAAACCATCCGGGGCATCCGCATCGTCAAGGCCTTCTGCGCCGAGGAGCAGGAGAAACGCCGCTTTGCCGCCAAGATGCAGCAGCTTTTCGACACCTTGATGAGCGAAACCCGCTACCGCAGCCTTGCGCATCCGATGATTGAATTTCTCGGCGGCATCGGCATGGCCCTGATCATCTGGTTCGGCGGCAGCGAGGTGCTGAAGGGCAACGCCACGCCCGGCACTTTCATGTCTTTTCTCACCGCCTTGGTCATGCTTTACGAGCCGATCAAGGGCGTGAGCAAGATCAATTCGACGGTGCAGTCGGGCATGGCCGGCGCGGCCCGCATATTCGCCCTTTTGGACACCGAGCCGGAAATCCGCGAGAAGGAAAATGCGGTTGATCTGCCGCCCTTCAACCGCCAGATTGAATTTCGCAAGGTCAGCTTCGCCTATCAGCCCGGCGAGCCGGTGCTGCGCGAAGTGAGCCTGACGATTGCGCAGGGCGAGGTGGTGGCCTTGGTTGGACCGTCGGGCGGCGGCAAAAGCTCCTTGGCCAGCCTGCTGCCGCGCTTTCACGAGGTCACGGACGGCGCGGTGCTGCTGGACAGCCATGATTTGCGCGCCCTCAGCCTGCGTTCGCTGCGCAGCCAGATTGCCATTGTCACCCAGCAGACTATCCTGTTTAATGACAGCGTGCGCAACAACATCGCCTACGGCAGCCCCAATTGCAGCGAGGAGGAGATCCGCCGTGCTGCCGCCGCTGCCTTTGCCTTGGATTTCATCGAAGCCCTGCCGCAGGGTTTCGACACAGTGATCGGCGAATCCGGGGTTCGGCTTTCCGGCGGCCAGCAGCAGCGGCTGTCCATCGCCAGAGCGATACTCAAGAACGCGCCGATCCTTATCTTAGATGAAGCCACGTCCGCGCTGGACACTGAATCCGAGCGCAAGGTGCAGCAGGCCTTAGACAATCTGATGAAGAACCGCACCACCTTGGTCATCGCCCACCGCCTTTCGACCATCAAAAATGCTGACCGCATCGTGGTCATGCAGGACGGCCGCATTGCCGAGGAAGGCGACCACGACAGCCTGCTCCGGCGCGGCGGCATTTACGAGGGGCTGCACAGCTTGCAGCACACCGCCCGATGAGCAGGCTCCGCAGCGGCGCAGGCCAAGCCAATGTCTGGCTGCCGGGCCTGCTCGCCTTTGCCCTGCCGCTTTCCACCTCGGCGGTGTCGGCAATCGCCCTGCTCATTCTCCTGCTCTGGCTGATCGAAGGGAATTTCCTGCTCAAGCTGGCTGAGACCCTCTTCACGCCAGTCGCGGCGGCGGTGCTGGGATACTTGGCCCTGCTCTGCCTCGGTCTGCTCTGGACAGCAAACCCGACGGACGGCCTCAGCGTCCTGCAAAGCCACTGGAAGATTGCCCTGCTGCCGGTCTTCCTCACCACTGTCCGCCACGAGCGGCGCGCCTTCTATCTGAGCTGCTTCATCGCCGGGATGAGCGCGGCCATGCTGCTCACCTTCTTGGTCTGGCTCGGCCTTGTCCAGTACGCCGATGTCAGCCCGGCGCATCTCACGCCCAAGACTTTTCACGTCGTCTACAACCCGCTGCTGGCCTTCGCCATCTACCTGACGCTGCACAAGGCAGTCTGGGAGGAGCCAAGGCGGCAGGCGCGTGCGGGCCTCTTCGCGCTCGCCGGGCTGATGAGCGTCAACATGTTCATGACCGAAGGCCGCACCGGGCAGGCCGCCTTCTTCGTCCTCCTCAGCCTCTTTCTCCTGCAAGTCTTCAGCCGGAAGCGCATGCGGGCGGCACTCCTCCTCTGTCTGCTGCTGCCTGCGGGCATCGCCACCGGCTATTTAGCCAGCCCGGTCTTTCAGCAGAGGATTGACCAAGCCCTGAGCGAAGCCTCTGGCTTTCACGAGAACCCCAACACCTCAGTGGGTCTGCGCCTTCAGTTCTGCCGGAACGCGCTGGTCCTCATCCGCGAGCAGCCCTGCCTCGGCGTGGGCACCGGCGATTTCAAAGCCGCCTACGCGCTGGTCAACCAGCAGCGCAGCCCGCACAGCCTCAGCACCGACAACCCGCACAACCAGTACCTCTTCAGCGCGGCGCTGCTCGGCCTGCCCGGCCTGCTCATCCTGCTGCTGATCTTTGTCCTCATGCTGCGGCAGGCCCGCTCTGAGCAGGAGGACAGCCTGCGCCGTGCGCGTTTCGCCTTCCCGCTCTTCTTCGCAGTCATCATGCTGGCGGAGTCCTATCTCAAGGTCTATCAGACCGCTTTCTTCTTCGCCCTGATGACCGCTGCGCTCTACAAGAAAAAGCCTTTGCCGCAGGCCGAGGGCCGCTGCTGGCTGATTCTCTCCTACCGCGCCAACATCCCCGGTTCAGCCTGCTCGCAGCACGTAGACGACCGTCTGCCGCACTTGCAGGCCCAAGGCATTGAGCCGGTGCTGCTCACCGGCCCGGCCGGCTTGGCGCATCCGACATGGCGGCACTTCCGCACGGTCAGCCTCGCACCCTCCGGCCTCCGCTTCGAGCTGCGCCATTAC
The DNA here is from genome assembly GCF_048287355.1 of Candidatus Electronema sp. TJ. Classification (NCBI taxonomy): domain Bacteria; kingdom Pseudomonadati; phylum Thermodesulfobacteriota; class Desulfobulbia; order Desulfobulbales; family Desulfobulbaceae; genus Candidatus Electronema; species Candidatus Electronema sp. TJ. The sequence continues at coordinate 3,025 of NZ_JBLWEP010000081.1, read as the reverse complement.
CTCCGCCGCCGACTGCGCCAGCGCTGGCAGTTCAAGCTGGTTGAGACCCTGCTTCTCCTGCCGGTGCTGCCTTTTTACCTGCTGGAGAAGATCGTCGTCAATTTAGAGAGCGAATGGTCCTGGGGCCTGCTGGCCTCGCTGCGCGGCCTGCTTATCTGCCGCCAGCTCAGGCCGGAGCTGATCTATTCCACTGGCGGTTCGGCTTCAGCCCATGTCGCGGGCCTGCTGATCAAGCGCTGGACTGGCATCCGCTGGCTTGCGGAGACGCAGGACCCGCTCGTGCACGACCAAGGCTGGCGGCGCAGCCGTCTCGCTCTGCTGCTGTATACGAATCTGGAGCGGCGCATCTGCCAGCAGGCCGACCTGTTCGTGTTTCTCGTCGGCGCGGCGCTGGAGCACTGCCGCCAGCGCACCGGCTGCGGCAGGCTGGCCGTAGTCTATCCCGGCGCGGAGCCGTCCTGGTTCGGGCAGCAGCAGGCATACAGCAAAGGCGGCCGCTGCTCCTTCGCGCACTTCGGCTCGCTCTCTGGCACGCGCAATCTGGCAGTCTTCTTCCAAGCTCTGGAGCAGGTCGTCAGCGGCAGGCCGGAGCTGCGCGGCAGGGCGCAGGTGGACGTGTACGGCTCCTTTGACAGCCTGTCGGAGCGGGAGATGCAACGCCTGCGCCTGCACGACCTCGTCAGGGTGCATGGGCCGGTGCCGCGAGAGGAGGCCATAGCCCGGATGCAGCAGGCAGACTGCCTGCTCTTAGTGCAGAACATCATCTATTTCTCCTGCGAGACCATCCCCTCCAAGGTCTATGAGTACCTGCTCACAGGCCGCCCGATCCTCGGCCTGCTGCATAACAACAAGGAGCTGGCCGCCATGCTGGCGGACAGCGGCCATCGCGCCGCGCCTGCCGATGACGTGCAGGCCACAGCCGCAGCCATCGCCGCGATCTTGGACGACTGGGCTGCGGACAAGCTGGCAGCGGCCAAGACGGCGGCCCCGATCTGGACTGTCGAGGCGGCGGTGCGCAAGCTGATCTGCCTGAGCGAGGGCGGCGGCTCCTGCGCATGAAGCACCGCAGCATCCTCATTGTCAAGCCCAGCTCGCTCGGCGACATCGTCCACACGCTGCCACTGGCGCACGCGCTCAAACGCTGCTGGCCGGACTGCCGCATCGGCTGGATCGTGCAGCAGGCCTTCGCGCCCTTGCTGGCGGCGGACGAAAGCATAGACCGCATCTATCCCATCCGCATTCCCTCAACCAGCGAGCCGCAGGCGGGCCGCTCCGCCTGGCTGACCGCTTTCAGCGCGACCCTGAAGACCCTGCGCGGCCTGCGCCAGCAGTTGCAGGCGGAGCCGTATGATCTCATCCTTGACCTCCACGCCTCGCTGCGCAGCGGGCTGCTGGGCCGCTGCAATCCGGGCGGCCTGCGCCTTGGTTTCGCCGATGCCAAAGAGCTGAACACGCTCTTTCAGCAGCAGCTCGTCGCTGTCCCGGCAGACGTGCGCCACGCGCAGGACAAGAACCTACTTTTCTGCCAGCAGCTTGGCCTCAGTGTGACCGCAGCGGACTTCCACCTCCGCTCCAGCACGGCTGACCGCGAGGCGGCGCAGGCCTTCCTGCGCGAGGCGGGCGGGGCTGGGAAGAGGGTCGTGCACGCCAACCCGGCGGCCCGCTGGCAGACCAAATTCTGGCCGCAGGAACGCTGGGCCGAGCTGGCTGACCGCCTGCACGGGCAGGGGCTTGCCGTGGTCTTCGGCGGCAGCGCGCAGGATCTGGCCTATCTGGACGGCATTGTCCGCCTGATGCGCAGCCCGGCAATCATCGCCGCTGGCAGGCTCAGTCTGCCGCAGGCCGCCGCCCTGATCGCCCAATCCGCCCTGCACATCGGCCTGGATTCCGGCCCGATGCACATCGCCGCTCTGGCTGGCGTGCCGGTCGCCGCGCTCTTCGGCCCGACGCACCCGGAGCGCGTTGGCCCCTACGGCGTGCGGCACCGCATCATCCGCGCCGAAAACTTGTCCTGCCTGGAGTGCCGCAAACGCAGCTGCGCCCATCTGTCCTGCATGAAAGGCATCACCGTGCAGATGGTGCAGGAAGCCGCCACAGCCCTGCTGACATGACTCGATGCCTGCATCGGGCTGACCCCGCAAGCAGTATCGAGATTTCCCCAAAAGCGCCCATGCGAATCAGTCTCATCATCACCACCTACAACTGGAAGGAAGCCTTGGAGCTGTCGCTGCGCAGCGCGCTCCAGCAGAAGAAGCTGCCTTTGGAGATCATCATTGCCGACGACGGCTCCCGGCCCGACACCGGCGAGCTGATCCGCCGCATCGCCGCGACCGCGCCAGTGCCGGTGATCCATTCCTGGCAGGAGGACGAGGGCTTCCGGCTGGCCGCCAGCCGCAACAAGGCCATCGCCAAAAGCAGCGGCGACTACATCATCCTCATTGACGGCGACATCATCCTTGAGCGGCATTTCATCGCAGACCACGCCCGCTTTGCCAAGCGCGGCTGCTTTGTCCAAGGCACGCGGGTCCTGCTCGGCGAGCAGCTCTCGCAGGAGATCCTCGCCAGCCGCAAGCCGCCAGTCGAGCCGGTCTGCCGCTGGGACGTGGGCAACCGCAAGAACTGCGTCCGCTCGGACATACTGTCCTGCCTGTTCTCCTACCGCGACCGTGGCATGTACGGCGTGCGCACCTGTAACTTCGCCTTCTGGCGGAGCGACGCGCTGGCCGTGAACGGCTTCAACGAGGCCTTTGTCGGCTGGGGCCGCGAGGACTCCGAGTTCACGGCCCGCCTCCTCAACTGCGGTCTGGTGCGGAAGAACCTCAAATTCAGTGCCATTGTCTATCACCTCTACCATCCGCTCAATGATCGCGCCCATCTGGCCGCGAACGACGAATTGCTGAAAACTACTGTGGAGGAGAAGCTGACTTGGTGCGAAAGAGGCGTAACTGCATATCTGTCCTGAATCACAGCTAAAAAAAGCTCCGCCAAATCTGCTATATTTTACCCAAGTTGTGACCTATAGCAT
>NZ_JBLWEP010000080.1:1620-10361 GCF_048287355.1 Candidatus Electronema sp. TJ | reverse complement strand
GGCATTTGAAGCGTCGGATATAGTGTTTGAAATGTAAAACAGGGCGTTTCAACTCGCAAAAAGATCAGCAAAAACAGCGCAGGAGGCAGCCATGGCACGTTTTCCCGCTTCCAGCCATCTTTCTTTTGCTGCGTTATCTTTTTTGAACGCTTCTTCAGTTTGCTTGGGCAAGAAAATTCTCGCCCAGGCATTTTTTGCCCCCTGCGGCTGCCCGCCTCTAACCATTTCTTCTCTCCTGCCTCATCCTTTCTGAACATTTCTTCAGTTAAGTAGCTCCCTGATCAATCCATGCGCTGTTCCGCACAAGGAACAGCGGACAGAACCAATGGCTTTCAGGGGAAAAGAATGAAGAAAATCCGAGCCGCACAGCTGTTTGCGCTGGCCTCTCTCATGACGCTTGCCGCCGCAGCCCGCGCGCAGGACAGGCCTGACCAGCAGCAGAACCGGCAGATCATCCTCCGCCTGCATGGCTCCAGCACCATTGGCGCGGCACTCGCGCCTGATCTTGCCAAAGCCTTTCTGCAAAAGATGGGAGCGGATTCGGTCCGTCAGACAGATGTCTCCGCTGGCACGGAAACCGACATTGAGGGCTATTTTGCTGCGGACAAGCAGACTAAAGTCATCGAAATAAAGGCGCACGGCTCCTCGACCGGCTTTAAAGGATTGCAGGAAGGGCAATGCGACATCGCCATGTCCTCGCGGAAAATCAAAGGCAGCGAGGCGGACAGCCTTGCTTTCCTGGGCGACATGACCAGCAGCGCCAGCGAGCATGTTTTGGGCATAGACGGCGTGGCGGTCATTGTCAACGCCGGCAACGCCGCTGTGTCCAAGCTGAGTTTTGCCGCCTTAGGCGACATCTTCTCTGGAAAAATCACCAGCTGGTCGGAAGTCAGCTGGAATGACGCGCCAGTCAGCATTCAGGCCAGGGATGAAAATTCAGGCACGCATGACACCTTCAAAAGCATAGTCTTGGGAAAGAAGGAGCTGAGCAAGACAGCCTTGCGATATGACTCCAATCTCAAGCTCTCTGAGGCAGTGAGCGCGGATGCCCATGCCATCGGCTATTGCAGCCTGCCCTATGTGCGCGGCAACAAGGCGCTGGCTGTCTCTGACAGCGGCGCGGCTGTCTTGCCCACGCTGTTCACTGTTGCCACAGAAGATTATCCTCTCAGCCGCCGCCTGTATCTGTACGCTCCGGCACATTCGGAAAACCGCTGGATCGAAGAATTCATCAGCTTCGCTTTGGAAGACAAAGCAGGGCAGCTTTTGGTCAAAAAGCATAACTTTGTTGATCTGATTGTTTCTGCGGCGGCGCATCGTGTCAATATTGCGCCGGGCAGCACGCAGAACATGGAAAGACTTGGCCATTATCTGGCCAAAGTGCGAGGAGCGAAAAGGCTTTCCGCAAACTTGCGCTTCAAAGGAGAGACCTTTGAGCTGGACAACAAGGCGCTGCAAGATCTGAAAAGGATAGCGGCCTTTCTGCATGAGAACAAGACGCAGGAAATCATGCTCGCCGGTTTCTCCGACCGCTCTGGAGAGGGGCAAATTGGCTTGGGCGACAGCGACGCTGACGCTGAGCGTTCCTGCAAGCAGGCGGAAGCGGTCAGGAACGAGCTGGCTGTCCATGATGTCAGCGTGAGCGAGCTTCTTTGCGTCGGCAGCGAAGTTCCTGTCGCCTCGAACATGACGCAGACTGGGCGCGAGAAAAACCGCCGCGTGGAGGTTTGGATTCGATAAGCCGCAGGGCCGATTTGTGTCTCATCAATTCCTCATGGCATTCAAACAATTGCCTGATGACAGCCTTGTACGCTGCGCTGGAAGGTGAAGAGAAGAGACCTGTCAGACATGGTTCCCAAGGAGGAAAAAATGCAGACAGAACGAAATGCGGCGAACACGTTGGAGCGGGCTTTGGAGAAAGCGGCGAAAATCATCTGCTCATTGCAGTATGGACGCTGTCCTGTTCAGGAAAAGAACTTTCCCGGCTGTCCAACGCCTTGCACTGAGGACATTGTGCCTTGGCAATGCTGGGTCGCCTACCTGCGGGCCACAGCAGCCGTCGCGGCGGCCTGAGCAAGGCAGGCGAAAGCGGGCCGGACAGCGCGGCGGCCCGCGCCTTTGCTCCTCCGCGCAGCTCCTGGCGCACCGAACGCGCATCCCGGCCTGCCTGTTTGCTGACAGAGGCCGGGCAAAACAGGCGGGCGGATTCAGCCGCATCCTTGAACAGAATCTGTTTCTGTGATAGAGTGTTTGAGTGTTTTCTCTGCCTGCCCTGAGCGCAGACACATGCCAAGAATGAACAGGAGAAGCGCATGGAACTTTCCGCAGTGCTGACCGCTGCCCCTGAAGGCGGCTATGTGGCATTCAATCCTGAGACAGGAACGACAACGCAGGGCGAGACCATTGAGGAGGCTCTGGCGAACCTGCGCGAGGCCGCTGAGCTGTATCTTGAGGAATTTCCCGCAATCATCACAAGCCGTCCTTTTCTGACCACCTTTGAGGTTGCGCCTCATGCCTCCTGAATGATGGAAAAAGTCATGCGCATAGAATGCCCCGCCGAATTGCTGCTGGGGCTGCACGTCAACATTGAACGCCTTGCGGAAATGGTGAAGCTGGAGGCGGCGGTTGCCCTGTTCAAGAAAGGGAAGATTTCATCCGGCATGGCTGCAAAGTGGCTGGACATGCCCAGAGCGGTGTTTCTTGTGCAGGCGATGGAGCAGGGAGCCGCGCTGCTGGAGGATTCAGCGGATGACTTCCGCCGGGAGACGCGGCTGCTGTGATTGTTTTTTCCAACACCACGCCGTTCATCGCCCTGTCTTCCATTGGCCAGCTTGAGCTGCTGCCGCGTCTGTTCGGCACGGTGCGTGTTGTGCCGGAAGTTGCTGAGGAATGCCGCGCAGGCGGGCTGATCGCCGTGCCTGAGCTGGCGGAATTGCCGTGGATACAGCTTGCGCCGTCGTCTTCTGAGATCAGCAGCCTTCCTTTGCTTGAGCTGGACAAAGGGGAGAAGCATACCATTCACGCCGCCTGCGAGCACAAGGCAGAGCTGGTCGTGATTGATGAGAAAATTGCCCGCAATGTGGCCGAGTATCTCGGCCTTTCTGTCATCGGCACCTTGGGCGTTCTCTTGAATGCCAAGCGGAAGGGGATGATTGCCTCTTTCTCGCAGTGCGTGGAGGAGATGCAAAGAAACGGCCTGCGTTATCACCCCCGCCTTGTTGAGCGGCTGAAGTGTGAATGCGGGGAATAACATCCTGCTGGCCAAGGACGCTGCAATTCGCCGTTGCTGCTGCCTGACCTGACGGCGCGTTGCATTGCAGGTGGAAAGAAAAAGCGGAACCGTCAGGCAATGAGGCGTTGCCGTGAATCCTGCTGCCTTGAAGCATGATACTGTCGTTGCGGAAATCCACGCCGTCCGTGAACGGCTTGCCGAGGAATACCGCAATGACCTGCTTGCGTGCTCCGAAGCGGCTGAAGCGCATTGCCATGCTTTGGGATTCCGCTTTGTGGAAAGCCCGCGCCGTCAGGTCATGCAGGAAGCACCTCTGCAAGCTGTAGCCAGAGGCTGAAAAATATTTAGGCAACATACCGCCCAACATTGCGGGGCAGGGGCGGTTCGCGAATCGCCCCTGCGGTGCCGCCGTGCGTGGGAGCGGCTTTATCTATCCGGCGTTACACCATCACCGTGCTGCTGCTCAATCTGACGGCGCGTTTTATTATTGTGGAGGAAAAAAAGAAATGACTGCTGCCACGGATGCCGCCGAGCGGCTGCTGCGCCGCGCCGCCGAAGTGGAGGAAGAGGATGACGACGACAAGGTGCGGATTGACGCATTCCTGCATCATTTCCGGGAGGAAGAGGAGCAGGACGCGGCAGCTCCGGCCAAAATCTCCGCCCGCAATCTGAATTTTTATTACGGCGAGCATCAGGCTCTGTTCGAGAACAACCTCGACATCGCTGAAGGCAAGATTACGGCAATCATCGGGCCGTCGGGCTGCGGCAAATCCACGCACATCCGCATCTACAACCGCATCTTCGAGCTGTACGGCAATCAGCGGGCTGAAGGCGAGGTGCTTTTAGACGGCAAAAACCTGCTTGATCCCGGCACTGACCTGATCGAGCTGCGCCGCCGCGTGGGCATGATCTTCCAGAAGCCGACCCCGTTTCCCCTTAGCGTCTTTGAGAACGTCGCTTACGGCCTGCGCCTGCATTTCAAAATGCCGAAGAGCGAGCTGAATGGCCGGGTGGAATCCGCTCTGAAAAAAGCCGCGCTCTTTGACGAGGTGAAGGACAAACTCGACAAGCCGGGCATCGCGCTCTCTGGCGGCCAGCAGCAGCGGCTCTGCATTGCCCGCACTATCGCTTTGGAGCCGGAAATCCTGCTCATGGACGAGCCGACTTCGGCCATTGATCCGGTTGCGACCCGCAAGGTGGAGGAGCTGGCCGAATCGCTGAAGGGCAATTTCACCATCGCCATTGTCACCCACAGTATGCAGCAGGCGGCGCGCATCTCCGACTTCACCGCCTTTTTCTACAAAGGCCATATTGTTGAATACGGCCTGACCAGAGAGCTGTTCACCAATCCGAAGCAGAAGCAGACGGAAGATTACATCACGGGCCGTTTCGGCTGACGGAGGAAGAAATCATGGCAGGAAAAAAAGCAGTGCTCTTTGTCTGCATTCATAACTCCGCCCGCAGCCAGATGGCCGAAGCCTTTCTCAAGCAAATGGGCGGCGGACGCTTCGAGGCGGCCAGCGCGGGCATTGAGGCCGGGCGGCTCAATCCGCTCGCGGTCGAGGCCATGCAGGAAATCGGCATCGACATCAGCGGCAATCCTGTGAGCAACGTGTTTGACCTGCTCCAGCAGGGGAAAACCTTTGACTATGTGATCACGGTCTGCGATGATGCGTCTGGCGAACGCTGCCCGCTGTTTCCCGGCCAAGCCGAGCGGCTGCACTGGCCCTGCGATGATCCGGCCAAGCTGACTGGCAGTCGCGAGGAACAGTTGGAGCGCGTCCGGCAAATCCGGGAGCAGCTCAGGCAGCGGGTCGCGTGGTTTGTTGAAGAACGAAAACTATAACATGCCTGCCACGAGCAAGGGAGAGCACACGGCATGATTCTGCATCGGAAAATTCAGAAGATTAAAAAACGCCTGCTGGCTATCGGCGCAATCGTCGAGGAGCAGGTGGATCTGGCGGTGAAAAGCATCGTCAACCGGGACAGCGAGCTGGCGCAGAAGGTCATTGACGGCGACGTGGCCATTGACCTGATGGAGGTTGATTTGGAGGAGGAGTGCCTGAAGGTGCTGGCTCTGCATCAGCCCATGGCCGTTGATCTGCGCATGATCATTGCTGTGCTGAAGATCAACAGCGATCTGGAGCGGATCGGCGACTTGGCCGTGGACGCGACCGAGCGGGCCATTGCCTTGGTTGATCAGGCACCGATTGAGTTCCCCTTCGACATCCCGGCCATGTCCAAGGCTGTGCAGAAGATGCTCAAGCAGTGCCTTGACGCGCTGGTCAATCTGGACTTGGAGCTGGCAACAGAAGTCTGCGCCTCAGACAACGCTGTGGATGCCATGCACGCCGAGGTCTACCGCAAGGTTGAGGAAGCCATCCTTCAGCATCCTGAAAGCATCAAGCAGCAGCTCACCTGCCTCAGCGTCTCGCGTTATTTGGAGCGCATCGCTGACCACACCACCAACATCGCTGAAGATGTGATCTACCTGATCAAGGGCAATATAGTCCGGCATCAGGAGGATATTTACTGAATTCCTTCTACAGGGGCGGCCTGCGAACCGCCCCTGCGGCTGCTCCCATTCTTGACAGACTGCTGGAAGCGGAGTATTCTTTTGCCCGCTTTGTCTGTCATGCCCTTGTTCCGCCGATTGAACCCGGTTCAGTCCGCTCCCGCCAAACTCCATCTCAGGAGGCCGTCATGAAGCTCAGACAGTTGCTTGTGTTCCTGCTCATCCTTGCCTTAGCCGGATGCTCTGAAGAGCCTCCCAAGCCGGAAAAGAAAACGGCAGGCAGTGCGCCGCCAAAGATCAGCGCGCCTGCTCCTCCTATACCGGAACAGCAGCCAACACAAGATGCCGCTCCGGCTGCTTCCCAGGAGAAAGAAAAAAGCACCCAGACCAGCGGGGCGGTTTCACAGCCGGAACCGCAACAGGAACAGACTGCTGTTCCTGAAGCTGCTCCCCCGGCAAAGAAAAAGGAAGGGGCTCCTGCTGAACACAGCTCCTCGAAGCAACCTCCCGACCCTTTTGCCGACATTGTGTCGGGCATAGCGCAGGGGCTTCAAACAGACTCAAGCTTAGAAATAGACAGCAACTATGACAACAATGCTGGCAATCCTGTCACGCAGGGTGTTAATGTCCGTAAAGGAGAGGTTGCGACATTAACAATACAGGGTGCTGTTATAAGCAGCAGTGCTGGCAATACTGCTGTGCAGGGCATCAACGTGGTCACTGCTGAGCCTGCTGTCAGCTATGCTTCAGCACCGATGCCCAGCATCACGCCTCCTTCCCCTCCCCCGCAGGACGGCGAGACCTATAACAAGGCCAAGGAGACCGGCTTTCTCAGCCCGCTGGCCAAGCCGCTCTCCACCTTCTCCATAGATGTGGACACCGCCTCATACAGCAACGTGCGGCGGCTCATCAACGAGGGGCAGCGGCCGCCCGCAGGCGCGGTGCGGATTGAGGAGCTGATCAACTACTTCAGCTACGCCTACCCGCAGCCCGGCGGCGAGCATCCGTTCTCTGTCACCACCGAGCTTGGCCCCTGCCCGTGGAGCAGCAGCCATAAGCTGGTGCGGATCGGCCTGAAGGCGAAGGATATGGACAAGAAAGAGCTGCCGCCGTCCAACTTAGTCTTTCTGATTGATGTCTCAGGCTCGATGGCTGACGCGAACAAGCTGCCGCTGCTCAAGCAGGGGATGAACATGCTGGTGCGGCAGCTGGGCGCGAAAGACCGGGTGGCCATGGTCGTCTATGCGGGCAGCGACGCAGTGGCCTTGGAGCCGACTCCAGGCTCGGAGCAAGGGAAGATTCTCGCTGCCATCAACGCCCTTGGCGCGGGCGGTTCGACCCACGCTTCCAGCGGCATCGTCACTGCCTATCAGCTTGCCGAGCGATCCTTCATCAGCGGCGGCAACAACCGGGTCATCTTGGCTTCGGACGGCGATTTCAACGTCGGCGTGACCAGCCCGGAGGCATTGCAGAAGCTGATTGAGGAGAAGCGCAAGACCGGCGTGCATCTGACTGTGCTTGGCTTCGGCATGGGCAATTACCGCGACGACACCATGGAGATACTCGCGGACAAGGGCAACGGCAGCTATGCCTACATTGACAGCCTGCTGGAGGCTAAGAAGGTGCTGGTCAAGGAGATGAGCGGCACCCTGTTCACGGTGGCCAAGGATGTGAAGATCCAAGTGGAGTTCAATCCGGCCAAGATCAGCGCCTACCGCCTGCTTGGCTATGAGAACCGCGCCTTGGCGGACGAGGATTTCAACAACGACAAGAAGGACGCGGGCGAGATCGGCGCAGGGCACACGGTCACTGCCCTGTACGAGCTGATTCCAGTCGGCGCGCCGCCGCTGGTTGATCCGCTCAAATACCAGAAGCCGGAGCAGAAGCCGCTCCCTGCCGAGGGCGCGGCCAGCAGCGAGCTGATGACGGTCAAGCTGCGCTACAAGCCCTTGCACGCGGACACGTCTGTGCTCTTGGACACGGTGGTTGCGGACAGCGACACTGCCTTGGCGCAGACCAGCGCGGACTTCCGTTTCGCCGCCGCTGTGGCCGGGTATGGCATGCTGCTGACCGGCTCTGAGCTGGCAGGCGGGCTGACGTGGCCGCAGGTCATTCAGCTGGCCAAAGAGGCGCGGGGCAGCGACGAGGAGGGGTACCGGGCTGAGTTTTTCCGTCTGGCAGAGAGCGCGGAGCTGCTGAGCAAGTAGGCTCCTACCAGCTCCTTCCGTTTGGCCGCCTGCCGGGCTTTTCCTCAGGGCTGCATTTTCAAATTGCGGGAATCCCTACGCGGTGGTATGTTGTGCTCGTTTGCGCTGCGCCGCAGCATGAACGAGCCAACAAGACCCATACTCAGCAGCAGACTATGACCTCGGAAGAATTCACCCTGTACCGGAAGAAACTCGACAAGACCCAGAAGGCCCTTTCCAAGCTGCTGGGCGTGTCCTTGAAGGCAGTCCAAAGCTACGAGCAGGGCTGGCGGGCTGTGCCTCTGCATATCGAGCGCAAGCTGCTCTTCCTGGCGGTCAACCAGCGCCGCGAGGACAATGTCAAACGGAAGGAGTGCTGGACCATCAAGAAATGCGCCTGCAAGAAAGACTGCCCGGCGTGGGAGTTCCAGGCTGGCCACCTCTGCTGGTTCCTCAACGGCACCCTGTGCGAATGCACCTCCGGGCAGGAGGGCAGGGACAAGATGGAAATCTGCCGCGAGTGCGAGGTGCTGACCTCGCTGCTCTGATCCCCTGCCTGCCGCCGCAGAACTGCCGCCTGCCGTCGCATGAGGCAGGCCGGTTCTGCGGCCTCTTCTTCATTCCCCCACACCATGGACATCAGACAAGCCCTGCTCAGCTTCCTCATCATCGCGCCGCCGTTCCTCTTCGCCCTGACCCTGCACGAGCTGGCGCATGGCTGGGCCGCATGGAAGCTGGGCGATCCCACAGCCAGGAACGCAGGCCGCCTGACCATGAACCCGCTCAAGCACATTGACCCGCTGGGCGC
>NZ_JBLWEP010000080.1:0-1250 GCF_048287355.1 Candidatus Electronema sp. TJ | reverse complement strand
CTGCTCGTCCTCTTCTATCTCGGCATCATCGGCAAGCTGATCATGCCGGTCATTGAGCTGGGCAGCACCCTGCTGCTGCGCTGAGCCGCCTCCGCGCTCAAACCACTCCGTCCGGCATTTCCGGCACCGGCTGTCCGCCAAGGACAAAGCCGCCGTCCAAGCGCAGCGCAGCGCCAGTCATGAAGTCAGCTTGCAGGAGGAAGAGCACGGCCTCGGCAGCCTCTTCCGGCCTGCCGGTGCGGCCCAGCAGGGTCTGCGCCAGCAGGGCTGCGCGCTCCGCCTCAGTCAGCAGCGACCAGCCGCGCGTGCCCGGCCCGTGGCGCGTGTCAAAAAGGCCGAGCATCAGCTCGTTGACCCGGATGGACGGCGCACCCAGCCTTGCCCAGGTTTCGGTGAAGGAGGAGACTCCACGGCTGGCCGCAGCGTAGCCGTCGCTGAAGAGCAGCCCTGCCGGGCCGGAACGCCCGACCAGCGCCGCGACAGAGGAGATGTTGACCACCGCCGCTTGGTCAGCCCGGCGCAGCAGGGGCAGGCAGTGCTCGAAGACCAGCCATTTGGCATGAAGCGTGGTCTCCAGCTCCAATTGCCATTGGCCGCTGTTGACCGGGCGGCTGTACGCACCATGCACCACCGGCATCCCGCCCCGCTCAATATTGTTGACCAAGACATGCAGACGGCCAAATGCCGCCTCCATGCGCCGGACAAGGCCGCGCACGCTCTCCGGCTCGCGCAGGTCGGCCTGAAGGATGAGATGGCCGCTGAACTCCGCCGCCATGTCCTGCGCCGATTCGGGCCAGTCAAACCACGGCAGGCAAAGCCGCATCCCCGCAGCAGCCAGCCGGCGGGCCACAGCCCGGCCAAGAGGACGGCTTGCGCCCAGCACCAGCCCATATTTGCCGTGCAGGTTCATGCTGACAGACTATGCGGGCCGCAGCCGGGCCGCGCCGCAGCTGCCTGCGCTGATTGGACAGTCATGGTGCTTCTCCGTGAAGATTGAACATGCTGTGCGGGCCGTCCGCCCCTGCCCAGAGGCGTTCGGCACCAGCATGCTGGCGCGGCGGGTATCATAGCTATGATACGGCGGGAGTCATATATATGATACGTCAGGAGTCATAGGTATGACTCGGCAGGAGTCATAGGTATGACTCGGCGGGAGTCATAGGTATGACTCGGTGGGTGTCATATGTATGACTCGGCGGGTGTCATACTTATGACTCCCGCCGCCGCGTTTGGCGCAGGGGGAATGACAC
>NZ_JBLWEP010000079.1:2275-10537 GCF_048287355.1 Candidatus Electronema sp. TJ | reverse complement strand
CCCGGTTCCAATTGGAATCGGGGCAAAGCAAACGCGTTTTCCGGCGGCTGCGGCGGGTTTTCAGCCGGAGCAAAGCGGTTCCGCAGCGCATGACGCAGCGTTCCGCCTGGCTGCGAAAACAAAAGCCGCCCGTGAAGGCGGCTGGCTGCAATTCCTGCAAAAGTTCAAAACAGAGAAATCGGCAAAGGAAGAGTCCTGCTCGGCCAAGCTCCTCTTCTGCCGAGCGCAACTTCTTGCCAAGTCAGCAAAACTCCTTTCTTGCCAAGCAGAACTGCTTTGCAGGTCGGCAAGAAAGGAGCAGCAACGGCCCTGCGAAAAAAATTTGCAAGCAGCAGACTTCTGCAAGAGGTCTGTTGCTTGCGGCGCACTTGCCGCTTTACTCCTCCGCTGGCTGGTTCGCCTTGTCCAAGGCAAAGGCGGTGTGCAGCGAGCGCACTGCCAGCTCGGTGTATTTCTCGGCGATGACGCAGGAGACCTTGATCTCCGATGTGGCGATCATCATGATGTTGATGCCCTCATTGGCCATGACTTGGAACATGGTCGAGGCGACACCGGAATGATTGCGCATTCCCACGCCGACGATGGAAATCTTGGCGATGGACTCATCGCTGGTCACAGACTCCGCTCCGACATCCGCCGCTGTTTTCTTCAGCATCTCCATCGTCCTGGCATAATCAGTGCGCAGCACGGTGAAAGTGATGTCGGTCAGCTGCCCCTCCCTGGTGTTCTGGATGATCATGTCCACCAAAATGCCAGCATTGGAGATGGGCTGGAAGATTTTTGAGGCCACGCCCGGCTGATCCGGCACCCCTTTGATGGTGATCCGCGCTTCTTTTCTGCTGTAGGTGATGCCGGAAACCAGCATTGATTCCATGATTCTGTCCTCCTCGACAACCCAAGTGCCTTCGTTTTCGGAAAAAGTTGAACGAACATGCAGGGGCACGCTGTAGCGTTTGGCCAAGCCCACGGAGCGAATCTCCAGCACTTTGGCACCAAGGCTGGCCAGCTCCAGCATTTCGTCATAGGTGATCATGTTGATCTTGCGCGCCTGGGCGCAGATGTTCGGGTCGGTGGTGTACACGCCCTCGACATCGGTGTATATCTCGCAGCTGTCCGCCTTGAGCGCGGCGGCCAAGGCCACAGCTGTGGTGTCTGAGCCGCCCCTGCCCAGCGTGGTGATCTCGCCCTCGGCAGTCACGCCTTGAAAACCGGCCACCACCACCACCCGGCCTGCGTCAAGATGCTTGCGGATCAGGCCGGTCTCGATTTCGCGGATGCGGGCCTTGGTGTGCATGGCATCAGTGAGTATCCGCACCTGATCGCCGAGCAGCGAGACCGCGTCGCAGCCCGCCTCCTTCACCGCCATGGCGAAGAGGGAGATTGTCACCTGCTCGCCGGTGGAAATAAGCATGTCGGTCTCGCGGAGATCAGGCAGCCGCTGCATCTCCGCCGCCATGCCGAGCAGCTTGTCGGTCTGGCCGGACATGGCCGAGAGCACCACCACCATCTGGTGGCCCTGCTGCTGATAGCGCAGCACCCGCTTGGCCACATTTTTTATCTTTTCCGTGGACCCCACCGAGGTTCCGCCGAATTTCTGCACGATCAGCGCCATAGCTGTTTCCAGTTGGTTGAAGGTTTGAGGATGCGCGGAGCGCGGCATGAGATGCCGCAAAAAAACGTCCTACTTTAAAAACGGAACAGCATTTTTGCAAGCCCAATCCGTGTCCGCAGGGCGTGTCAGGCTGTCTTTTTTTCTTTCCCGCACATTCCCCTTTACAGGCTGGCAAGCCGCGCTATATTTCGCAGCCTTTTCGCATGATCAGCAGCAGCGATCCGGCGCATTCCGCGCCGGTTTGCCCGAAATTCAGCAGAAAGGGACAACATGTTTTCAGCATTCACCCAAACCGTCAAAGCAAAACCCTCTCTTGCGGCTGTTCAGGCCGACGTGCTGTCCGGCCTGATTGTCGGCATCGTCGCCCTGCCGCTGTCCATGGCCTTTGCCATAGCCAGCGGGGTGGCCCCGCAGCACGGCCTCTACACGGCAATTGTGGCGGGCATCGTCATTTCCCTCAGCGGCGGCTCGGTCATCAATGTCTCCGGCCCCACAGCCGCCTTCACGGTTGTGCTGCTGCCGATTGTGCAGAAATTCGGCGTGGGCGGCCTGCTGGTGAGCGGCGCGATGGCCGGAATCATCATGATCATCATGGGCGCGGCCAAGCTCGGCAGCCTGATTGAGGTGGTGCCCTATCCGGTCACGGTCGGCTTCACCTCCGGGATTGCGGTGATCATCGCTACCTTTCAGATCAAAGATTTCTTCGGCCTCAATGTGGAGCCGGTGGACGGCCACTATCTTGAGCAGGTCGGCGCGATCATGCGCGCTGTGCCCACCGCCACGCTTGCGGATTTCCTCATCGGCATGCTGACCTTGACTGTGCTGCTGGTCTGGCCCCGGCTGCGCTCGAAAGTGCCGGGCCATCTCATCGCCGTGCTGGCCGGATCCGTCGCCGCATGGGCGGGAAGCAAAATCAGCCCAGACTTCGTGGCCGCCACCATCGGCAGCCGCTTTCACTATGAGGTGAACGGCGTGAACGGCGGCGGCATCCCGCCCTTTCTGCCCAGCCTGAACTGGCCGTGGAACCTCCCCGGCGCGGACGGAACGCCGGTCGGCCTGAGCTGGAAGATGCTGCACGACCTCTTCCCGTCCGCCATCGCCATCGCCGTGCTCGGTGCCATCACCTCGCTGCTCTGCTCGGTGATTGCCGACGGCCTGAGCGGCTGCAAGCATGATTCCAACGACGAGCTGATCGGCCAAGGCATCGGCAACATTGTCGCGCCCTTCTTCGGCGGGATTCCGGCCACCGCCGCCATCGCCCGGACAGCGACCAACATCAAGGCGGGCGGACGCACGCCCTTGGCCGCGATAGTGCACAGCCTCTTTGTTCTGCTCGCGATTCTGCTGATCACCCCGCTGCTGTCCTACATTCCAATGGCCTCAATGGCCGCCCTGCTTTTCATTGTCGCGTGGAACATGAGCGAGGTGAAGCACTTCATCCGCACAATCAGGATTGCGCCGCGCAGCGATGTCGCCGTGCTGCTGATCTGCTTGTCGCTGACCGTGTTTTTCGACATGGCCATTGCTGTGGGCGTGGGCATGAGCTTGGCGGCCATCCTTTTCATTCAGAACACCATCAGTCTGACCACGACGAAGAAAATGGAGCGCGAGCATCACGGCTTGGGCGAGCTGTCCGCCTCTGTCGCGGTGTATGACATCAACGGGCCGCTGTTCTTCGGCTCGGCGCAGAAGGCGATGAAGAACATCGCCGCTGTCAGCCCTGATGTGCGAGTGGTCATCTTGGAAATGAGCAAGGTGAACATAATAGACATGAGCGCGATGGTGGCGATGGAGTCCATCAGCCAGACGCTGGAGCGGAACGGCATCGGCCTGGTGGTCAGCGGCCTGCAGCCCCGGATGCTCCTCACGCTGCGCCGGGCAGGGCTGAGGAGGAAGACTGGAAAAGTCGAATTCTCCCGCACACTGGCGGATGGCGTGGAAAAAGCGAAGCGGCTGCTGCGGTCCTTGCGGGAGCATCAAGCCCCATGATGCCCGGCAGCAGCCCTGACCGCCGCTCCGGCTTGGCAGCCCTGACCGAAGAAGCCCGCGCCTTTGCGCTTGCGGCGCACGGGGCGCAGCGGTATGGCGCGCATCCCTACGCGCATCACCTCGAAGCGGTCGCCGCCATAGCTGCGCCGTATGGCGGCGAGGCCGCTGCCGTGGCCTGGCTGCACGACACGGTGGAGGACACAGCCGCAACTCTTGCCGAAATCGAGCGCCGTTTCGGGCCGCGCATTGCCGCCTGCGTCAGCCTGCTGACAGACGAGCCGGGACCCAGCCGGAAGGAGCGCAAGGCCAAGACCTATGCGAAGCTGGCAGCGGCGCAGGGTTTCCTGGAACTTGCCCTGCTTGTCAAGGCAGCTGACCGGCTCGCCAATGTCCGCGCCTGCATCGCCGACCGCAAGCTGGACCTGCTGCACGTCTACCGCAGCGAGCAGCCCGCGTTCCGGCAGGCCGCCTGCCGGCCTGATCTTTGCGGGCCAATCTGGGCCGAGCTTGATGCGCTTCTGGCAGAGAACGCGCCCTGACAGTCCGCCTCCCCAAAAAAACTTCCCATTCTTTTTCCCCTGTGTCGCCCGCAGATTTCCTCGCGGGCTGCGTCCAGCTGCTCCAACTCCATGCTTTGACCTGCATTCCTCGTGAGAGCGGAGCGGCTCTCTGTCCTGCTGGTTTGCCTGCACACGAACCAGCGCATTTGTATGTTCTCTGAGCAGGCTCACCGTCGGACGCTGAGCCTGCTCACCGTCGGACACTGAGCCTGCTCACCATCGGACGCTGAGCCTGCTCACCGTGAGACGCTGAGCCTGCTCAGCGCAGGATCGAATGCAGGCGGTTCATCAGCAGGGCATAACTGCGCCCGCGATGCTCTGCCAGCAGGAGCTTCCTTGCGCAGAATGCCCGCGGGATGCTCATCCCGTCTCCCTAAAAAAATCCCTTGACAATCCCTTGGCAGAGATTTACGCTGACAGAAAGCGTTTTTTCTTTCCTGTTGACGCAGCATTCCTTTTTGCATTGGAGCACCTTATGGCAGCAATCCAATCGCGGCTTGAAGTCAACGCCTCACAGCTCCGCTGTTCTGCGAAATCCGTATCCAGTCTTATGCTGCGGCCAGAATGCCTCAGCTGGCCATGACAGTTTCCTGACTTTCACCCTTCATCGTTTTGCCAATTCCAACCGCTGGCAGCTGCTGCAAAGCGGCAGTTCAGGACTGATCAGCAGTTCCGGCCAGCATCATCACAGCTCTTCAGCCAAGAAAGGAGGAGCAGCATGTCCATGGGCTATTACCGTTTCATCAAAGGCCGTCTGATTGTCCGGCAGAACCAGTCTCCAGACGGGGACAGCATGCGGTTCGTCGCCGACGACATGACCTTGTTCACAGGGCTGCCGAACTATGCTCCGGCAGGCGGTTCCCAGAGCGGAGCGAGCTATCAGCTGCGCTTTCAGGCGATTGACACCCCAGAGCTGCACTATGGCAGCGCCAAGCAGCCGCAGGGCATGGAGAGCCGCGATGCGCTGCTGCGCTGGCTTGGGGTTGATCCCTCGGCTTGGGACTGGGAAAAAGCCCCTACCGGATTCTCGTGGGACCATCCTGCCGCCATCCTCTGCGACGGCTTTGAAGGCCACGGCAGGCCAATCGCCTTTGTGCTGAAGGGGCTTGACGCGCAAGACGGTGCCGATGTCAAGCTGTCGCCCGAGCTGCTGGAGCAGACCTATAATTATCATGCGGTGAGAACTGGCAGTGCCTATCTTGGCCTGTATGCGGGCGGCCTGCCGCCTGATCTTCGTGACGCGCTGATTGCGGCGTATAAAGCGGCAAAGGCAGAGCAGGCTGGCCTCTGGCCGCTTGACCAGACATCCTGCTTCACCGTGAACAGGCAGGCGGACATCTGCGCCCCTGACGGCAGCCTGATTTATCCTAAAATCTTCCGCCGCTGCGTTGACGCGCTCCGCTGGGCGGGCGGCATGTTCAGGCACGGGCGGGACATTGACGACTTCTTCGCCGCTAACCCACGCGAGAACGACACCATCATTGTTCATACCGCAGACGGCGGGACGCTCAAATGCCGCCTGAGCGATGTCATCGAGCAGTTGAACAACCAAATCTGCATCAGCGTTGACCTCAACACAGTTGAGTTCATCTCCAAATAACGCAGGCAAGCTGCTCTTCAACGTGACAGAGGATCATGATGGATATTTATCAGCAGATATGGGATGCCGACCAGAGCGGCAGCGGGGTGAGGCCGATCCTTGCCAGCGAGACCGGCGATCCGGCGCAGGGCTATGTCAAAGTGGCGGCAGTTGCCGACGGCGGCCCTGACTTCAAAGTGCTGACCGAGGTGGTCATCCCGGAAGCGAAAATGCGGACATACCGTTTAGCCACGGCCCTGTTTGACAACTACTCGCTGGCGGAGCGGGATGTTGAGTCTGAGACGCAGGCCGAGCGCAGCGAGGTGCACGCGCTGCTGTCCGCAATTGTTGACTCGCCGCCCATGCTGGTCGCCCGCCGCTATGTGGAGCAGGCCACCGGCATGCCTGTTTCCAGCGAGCGCTGGTATGCGGCCCTGCTGGAGCAGTGGTTCAAGTTCTTCTCGCAGGGCGGCGATCCGCATTTGTCGGGCTTTGAGCATGTGATTGTCGGCGAGCAGCAGGGCGCAAATGTGCAGGGCTATCATTTCTGGTACAAATACTGGCTGGATGACGGGCTGGCCTCGGTCATTGACCGGAACAGCATCCCTGGCCTTCGGGATGACCGCATCCTGTATGTGCGGGGCAAGCAGGGCGACGGACAGGAAAACTTCCCTGAATCGGTGACTATTTCTTTCAAATGGAACGCGCCGGATTACGAGCGCGGGGAAATCCGTCCGCTGACCAAGCCGATAGGCGGTTTCTTTGTTGGATGCAGCGTCGAAGGGCTGATGGCCATGGGCACAGTCCGCGTTCATCTCGGCGCGCGCGCGCCAAAGACGGCGGTCATCAATGGCGCGCGCTATGATCTGAAATTGTTCCGCAGCGACAACAGCCAGCACATCCGCACCTTCTACCCCATGTACCTTGGGCCTGCTGGAGAAACGCCGCAGCCAGAGCCTGCGCCGGCTCCCAATCCGCCGCAGCCGCCTGCGCCGCCAATGCCGGTGGTCGCCAGCCCGGTCAGGATTGTCGCCGCGCTGGTCAACCCGATGGGCGATGATCCTGGCCAAGAAACCATCACCCTGATCAACACCGGAACCGCCGCAGTCTCCTTGGAGGGCTGGGCGCTGATGGATGCCATGAACCACCGCTTTCAGGTCTCAGATCAGGCGGCGATGCTGGCTGCGGGCGGGGTCTTTGTCATCACGCTGCCAAAGAACTCGGTGCAGCTGTCCAACAAAGGCGGAGAAATCCGTCTGCTGAACCGTGCTGGCAAGGTGGCGCATCAGGTCAGCTACACCAAGGCGCAGGCGCAGGAACAAGGCGTGACCATTCTCTTCTGATCAGATCAGGCGGGGAGGGCGGCCGCGCCCTTCCTGCTCCCACTGGCTGCTTTCCCAGACCATGCAGCAGGCGCACGGCCTCAGCCGCAAAGTGCTTGACAATCTTTCCGCCGCGCCTTACCCTGCAAACGCCAGTCCTTGGCAAAGAACGACCATCATTCTGTTTCTTGGAAAGTCAAATGGCCATAGCGATGCATGACGCGGTGAAGATTGCCAAAACTGAGGCGCGGCAATTATTTGAAGAGGAAGAAACGGCTCATCTCATGCTTGAGGAGGTGGACTTTGATGCGGCGGAGCAGGCTTGGCTGGTGACCTTGGGCTATGACTCGCATCTGGTGGTCAAGACCACCAGAGTCCCCGAAGAAGCGACGACATCGTTTGACGTGGACATGCTGCAAAGCGTCGGCGGCGAGATCATCGAGGAAAGAAAGCCGAGAGTGTACAAGGTCTTTCGGATTGACGCGGCTGACGGACGGCTGATCTCCATGAAGATGCGGGATGTATAAGAACCTGCCGCTGCGGGCGAAGAGCAAAGGCGTTCTTCTTGATGCCCAGCTGCTGACCGCGTTGATAGTCGGCTCCCTTGGCGAAGGAGAGGTTGAGCGCTTCACAATGACCCGCCAGTTCAGCAGCAGGGATGCGGCTGAACTCAGCCGGATCGTGAAAAACTTCAGCTGGACCTGCGCAACGCCGCATGTGCTTGCCGAGGCATCCAATCTGCTGGACTGGCTGGACGGCGACAGGAAGAGCGCGGCGCGTAGACGGCTGACAGCGTATGTCTGCAATGCCAGAGAAGCGCAGGTCTGGGCTTCGGAAATCGTCAGAACCCCGGTCTGCTGCACATTGGGCATCACTGGTGCTGGCCTGATCATGCTGGCCCAGGAGGGCAACTGTACCGTGTTCACGGCTGATCTGCCGCTGTATCATTATGCTGCAAGGCTGCGGCTGGATGTTGTCAATTTCAACCATATACGGGATGCTTGGCTGTGACTGCCCGCCCGCGCCGCAAAGTTTGCAGCCTGCCCGGCATGAACGGGAAGGGCAGGGCGGGCGCACACAGATGGAGGAACTCTCATGCAGGACAATGAATGCAAACAGCTGAATGCCGCGTGGCGGACAAGCTGCATCCTCTGGGGCGCAATTTTCGCCTCGCTGGCAATATATCTTGGCATCGTGCTG
>NZ_JBLWEP010000079.1:0-2265 GCF_048287355.1 Candidatus Electronema sp. TJ | reverse complement strand
TGCAGGGAGTGCAGGTGTCTGTCAGCCTGCCGCAGGAGAGCCTCGGCTTGTTGAAATACGCCTTGTTTGCCATTTCCTTGCTCAGCCTGGTCATGGCGCATCTCCTGCGCAAGCTCTTCTTGCAGAGCAAGGGCGCGGCTGACCAGACAAGGCAGCCTGATGCCGCGACGCATCCTGCGGCTGCGAAGTACACCACCGCGCTCATCCTGAGCGCAGCCCTGTCGGAGAGCGTGGCCATATACGGCCTGATCATGTTCTTCATTGCCAGGGACATAGTCACCTTCTGCATCCTTCTGGCGGTTTCCGCTGTGGCGATGCTTTTCTTCCGGCCGCGCAAAACAGAGCTGTTTAAGCTGGCCGAACGGATGCGCACCTGATATGAATCCTGCGTTCACCTCCCTTGCCGGTCTGGCTGCTGTCTTGGCCGGAGCCTTCGCCCTGCTGATCATGCTTGAGCTGCGGGGCAATCCCAGAGAAGACAAGGAGGCCAATCAGCGGCTGATCCGGGCGCACCGCGCTGCTGGCTGGCTGACCGCTGTCCTGCTCCTGGGCCTTTTGGCGGCAATGCTGCTCAAGGCGGACAACTACCATGAGGAGTTCCCGCCGCGCATTCTGCTTCATGCGGCCTTGGGCCTGCTGCTCGCGCCGCTGCTTGCCTTGAAGCTGCTCTTGGTCCGCCGTTTCAAACGCTTGGGCACGATGGCACCCGGCTTCGGCATAGCCCTGTTCCTCGCCCTCTTTGTCCTCTACAGCCTGACCGGCGGCTATTACTTCCTGCACCAGTCGGCAGTCGGCCATGCCTTGATGACGGACAATGATGACATGGTGCTCTTAGACACAGAGCTGGGCCGGATGTTGCTGGCAAGGAAATGCGTCAAATGCCACAGCTTGGAGCGGGTCTTCAAGGCATCCAAGAGCGTGCCGGAATGGACAGCGACTGTGCGCCGGATGGCGGTCATGGACTCGCCCAACATCCGCAGCTTTGATGCCGCGCAGATCATCAACTACCTGACGCTGCAGCAGGAGCGGCGGGAGCGGCAGCGTCCTGCGAAGCCTCAGCCAGAGAAGCCGCAGGCGGAGAGCAAAGGCGACGGCACGCTGCTTGGGCAGAAATGCACGCGCTGCCACAGTCTCGACCGGGTGCGGATGGCAAAGAAGAGCGCGGAGGAATGGCGGGCGGCTGTGGAGCGGATGGAGCATCACGCCGATGATCCGACATTCCTCAGCCCGGAGGAGAAAGAAGCGGTCTTGCGCCTGCTCATCGAGCAGCAGACCAAATGACGGCTGACGATGACCATGAGGCTGTTTATTCCAATCTATGAGGGAGAATGATGCAAGCGAAACACATATTGGCCGCAGCTCTGCTGCTTGCGGCTGGGTGGACAACCCAAGCAGGGGCAGGAGAAGACTGTCCAGGCCAGGCCTGGCTGGACTATAGAGGGGACGCGCCTGGCGGAGCCTGCGCGCATATGGGATTGAACACGCGCAAAGGTGTGTGCCGGCCAGGCGATGTCTACGAAACCCTGTGCGACGACCGGAATGGCCAATACAAGATATGCCAGGGAACCATGCGCTGCGGCGGGGGCGGCTGTCAGCCTGCGCCGGGCTATTCCGCCTACAACTGGGACTTTGATCTGTGCAGGCCATGTCCGCCAGGCACCAGCAACACAGACGGCAGAAACGGCTGCGGCGGCAGCGGAGGAGGCGGAATCTGTCAGCCTGCGCCGGGCTATTCCGCTCACGACTGGGACTTTGAGCGCTGCGCTCCCTGCGGGCGGGATGAACGCAACCATGACAGCGCAGGCCGCTGCGAGCGCGAGGAACGCCGCAGAGAGTGTCAGCCGGAACGCGGCTACTCCGCCCACGACTGGGACTTTGAGCGCTGCGCTCCCTGCGGGCGGGATGAACGCAATCATGACAGCGCAGGCCCCTGCGAGCGTGAGGAGCGCCGCAGAGAATGTCAGCCGGAACGCGGCTACTCCGCCTATGAATGGGACTTTGAGCGATGCAGGCCCTGCGGGCGGGACGAGCACAACCACGACGGAAGAGGCCGCTGCGAGCGCGAGGAACGCCGAGGCGAGTGTCAGCCGGAAGACGGCTACTCCGCCTATGAATGGGACTTCAAGCGATGCAGGCTCTGCGGGCAGGACGAGCACAACTACGACGGAAGAGGCCCCTGCGAGCGCGAGCAAGGCCGCGAGCAGCCTGAGAGCAGCGGGAGCATGTGGCTGCGCGACCTGCTGACCCCCCAGCCATGACACCAGG
>NZ_JBLWEP010000078.1:0-10692 GCF_048287355.1 Candidatus Electronema sp. TJ | reverse complement strand
CGCGGGGCATTCTGCACCTCTTTGATGTTGAAGTTCATCATCAAGATTCAGAAACGCCATGCTTGACGGGATGGATGCAAAAAAATGCAGCAGAAGCCGTATTGTTTAAAAAAGATAAAACATGCAATATGCAGCGGTATCTCAAAGTAACAACACCGCATATTGCGTTTTTTCGTCACAGAGCTTCATTCTCCTGCACAATTCAGTGCGCAGAAAACTCTTGACGGACGGACGGCTTCTGCTTATCTTTGCATAAGAAAAGGCGATAAGTCAGCCTTTTTCATCCCGTCATGCGTCCCTTTTGACGAAGAGACAAGCATGATGTTCTGAACCAGCCGCTGCATGAGAGAGAGTTTCCGAGGCTCACGTATCTCAGCAGCGGCAGTCTTCTTCTTGCATTCATAATTCTGCAAGAACCTATAAATAGAATCTATGATAATCATTCCTTGTCAGCTTGGCAAGGGCAACCGTTTATTTTTTTTGTCTTTTTTGGGCGGAGCTGGCTGCCGCATCCGAACTTGTTATTCTTCCGCATTTCCTGCCTTCTGCAAAGTCTGCTCCATCACCCGCAAGGCCGCCCGTGTTCCGTCCGGGGCAAGGTGGCTGTAGCGTTCCGTCAAGGCAATGGTGGAGTGCCCCAGTATCTCTTTCACCGTGATCAGCGGCACCCCGGCCTGCACCAGCCAAGACGCGCAGGTGTGGCGGCAGGAATGAAACACCAGCCTGCTTTTTGAATCGCTGACCCCGGCGTTCAGCCCCAGCTCATCCACAGCCCGGTCAAAGGTGTTGCTCATGCTCTTCCGTCTGCCGCCGTTGCCGTCTGGAAAAGCAAGCCCGTCGCCGCAGCTCCGGGCGCGTTCCTCGAACATAGCATGAACCGCGCCAGTCATCGGCACCACTCTGTCTTTGCCTGATTTGGTCTCTGTCAGCACCACCTGTCTGTGGACAAGATCAACCCTGCGCCATTCCAGACCAAATATTTCCCCCGCCCGCAGGCCGCAATGCAGAGAGAGCAGCGTCATGTCATGGACATCTTGGCTTCTCTCCTTCAAGATGTTCAGCAGCTTCTCAGCTTCGGCATGAGAAAAGAAGCGCAGCCGCCGGTTCTCAACTTTGGGCTTTTCTTGTCTGGCAAGCTGAGTCACGGGATTCAGGCCGCTGTAGTAGCCATTTTTGACAGCATGGCCGACCACCATTCTAACCGCAGCCAGCGCATATTGAATCGTCCGGGCGGATTTGCCTGCGCTGCTCATAGATTGAATAATCTTTCTGATATGCTGCTCTTCCAGCTTGGCAACAGGCACCTGCCCTATGGCTGGGAGTATCCAATTTTTATGAAGACTGATTTCTTCTTGCAGCGTCTTTTCTTTTTTAGATTGTTCTGGCAAATAACACATGTTGAAAAAATGCGTATAAGTGACTGCCTTCCGTTCCTGCTCCTGTTTTCTGGCTGCCTCCTCAATGTCTGCCTTCTTTTTCGCCGACCTTTTTTCAGACAGTCTTGCCTCACCTTGGCCCGTCTTTGCGGCCTGCTTCAGCTCTGCCAGCTTCAAAGCCGCCTTCTCAGCCGTCCAGCCTTCGCTTGCCCAGCCCAGCCCCTCTTCTTTCCGCTTGCCTTCCGCCTGATAGCGGATTAAAAAATAACGGTCGGGCTTGATTCCATGCTTGCGGGTGGTGTGTTCCCTTGTGCGCACCCCCGGAAATTTCGTGCTCTGATATTGCGACATGACTTCCTTGCCCCCATTCTGCCCCCACTTTTTTCGTTATGGCAGGTGGGGACAGGTGATTTCTAATGAACATAGAATAGCAGTCAACATGCTGGAAGTCAATAAGTTTAACAGGGGAAAGTGAAGAGTGATGAAAGCGAATGAAGATAGAAAAAAACTGATTCGTAATCAGCAGGTCGCCGGTTCAAGTCCGGCTGTCGGCTCCACAAGATCGAGGAGTCAGCCTGTCACAGGCTGGCTCCTTTTTTCTTTCCAGGAGAACAGATCATGAACACGGCGGCAAAGAGCTGGCGCGAAACCATGCGGGCTTGGCTGCATCCCAGAGTGCTGACCATGCTTTTATTCGGCATTTCCGCCGGACTGCCCATCCTGCTGATCTTTTCAAGCCTCTCGCTTTGGCTGCGCGAGGCGGGCGTTGACCGCTCGACCGTCACCTACTTCAGCTGGGCCGCCTTGGCCTATTCGTTTAAATTCATCTGGGCACCGCTGGCAGACACCCTGCCGCTGCCGTTTTTAACCAACAGGCTGGGAAGGCGGCGGGCCTGGCTGCTGACAGCGCAGCTGGCGGTGATTGCCGCCATCTGCCTGATGGCGATGACCAATCCGGCGGCGGGCGGGCACGCGCTGCCCCAGATGGCTTTGGCCGCCGTGCTGCTCGGCTTCTCCTCGGCCACGCAGGATATAGTCATTGACGCGTACAGGATTGAATGCGCGGAGCAGGAGCTGCAAGCCCTGCTCTCCTCCGCCTACATCGCTGGCTACAGATTGGGAATGCTGGCTGCGGGCGCAGGCGCGCTGTATCTCGCCGCCTGGTTCGGCACGAGCATGGAAGCCTACAGTCATGCAGCTTGGCGGAACAGCTATCTGATCATGGCCGCCGTGATGCTGGTCGGCGCGGTCACAACTCTGCTCATCCCCGAACCGGAGGCGAACAGCAGAAAGACGTTTTATCCGGCAGCATATTATCTCCGCTTTCTGCTCCTCTTTGTCTTTGCCGCCGCTGTCTTTGCCGGGGTCTTCTTTTTCAGCGGCGGGCTTGTGTTCGCCCTGAACGGGCTGTTCAAGGGCCTGTTCAGCTCCGCCTTGGGCAGCGAGCTGGCTCCTTTCTCCTCGCTGCTGGCGGAGACAGGCCGCCTGCTGCTGGCCGCGTTCTGCGCCCTGCTCGCCGCAGTCCTGCTCATCCGCGCCAATCTCGCCGACAGCGGCATGATCAGCGAAACCTACATCAGCCCGGTGCTGGACTTCTTCCGCCGCTACGGCGTGAAGACCTCCTGCCTGCTGCTCGCCCTGATCGGTGTCTACCG
Organism: Candidatus Electronema sp. TJ; assembly: GCF_048287355.1. Taxonomy (NCBI): domain Bacteria; kingdom Pseudomonadati; phylum Thermodesulfobacteriota; class Desulfobulbia; order Desulfobulbales; family Desulfobulbaceae; genus Candidatus Electronema; species Candidatus Electronema sp. TJ. The sequence goes on along the minus strand of NZ_JBLWEP010000078.1, from coordinate 7,661 downwards.
CATCTCCGACATCCTCTTAGGCGTGGTATCCAATCTCTTTTATCAGGACATCGGCTTCTCGAAAGAAGTCATCGCAGGCATCACCAAAACCTTCGGCCTGATCATGACCTTGCTCGGCGGTTTTGCCGGCGGCACCCTGACCGTGCGTTACGGGGTGACGCGCATTCTTTTTCTCGGCGCGCTGTTTTCAAGCCTGACCAACCTCCTTTTTCTTTTGCTGGCGCATGCCGGAGCCAGCGTGCCGCTGCTCGCCGCAGTCATCGCCGCAGACAACCTCAGCGCAGGCATCGCCTCCGCCGCCTTTGTCGCTTTTCTAGCCGGACTGACCAATATTTCCTTCACCGCCATGCAATACGCGCTCTTCAGCTCGCTGATGACGCTGCTGCCCAAGCTGCTCGGCGGCTACTCCGGCGCAATGGCCACCGCCTGGGGCTACGAATGGTTCTTCTTAGCCACGGCACTGCTTGGACTGCCTGTGCTGGTGCTGATCTGGCTGGCGGAAAAAAGGTTGCAGTAACTGCTGCCTGCATAAAGAGCTGCGCTGAACATCGCTGGGCAAGAGCAGCGGCCTGCTTCAGTCTTCTGCGCTGTTTCTGCTGAGATTTTTTCAGGATGAAAGGCTGTGTCTGCCGCTGCAAACGCCTTTGGGAAAGCTTTCCGCGCCTCATGTCACGCTTGCAACGTCACGCGGAACGCTTGCTTTGTCTTGCGGCACGCATGAAATGCCTCATTTGAAGCGTGACATGCGCCGGGGAAAGCTTTCCGCGCCTCATGTCACGCTTGCAACGTCACGCGGAACGCTTGCTTTGTCTTGCGGCACGCATGAAATGCCTCATTTGAAGCGTGACATGCGCCGGGGAAAGCTTTCCGCGCCTCATGTCACGCTTGCAACGTCACGCGGAACGCTTGCTTTGTCTTGCGGCACGCATGAAATGCCTCATTTGAAGCGTGACATGCGCCGGGGAAAGCTTTCCGCGCCTCATGTCACGCTTGCAACGTCACGCGGAATGCTTGCTTTGCCTTGCGGCACGCATGAAATGCCTCATTTGAAGCGTGACATGTGACAGGGAAAGCTTTCCGCGCCTCATGTCACGCTTGCAACGTCACGCGGAATGCTTGCTTTGCCTTGCGGCACGCATGAAATGCCTCATTTGAAGCGTGACATGTGACAGGGAAAGCTTTCCGCGCCTCATGTCACGCTTGCAACGTCACGCGGAATGCTTGCTTTGCCTTGCGGCAAGCATGACATGCGATAGGGAAAGCGTTCCGCGCCGCACGTGAAGTGTGACATGCTGCGCAGCATCTTTGCCGAAAAGCTCGGCAAGCGTGCCATGCCTCTTGGCAAGCCGCATCTGCGCTGCGGCAGCTGTGCGGAAAGGGCTTTGCCGCCTCCTCCGGGAGATTTGCCCCTGAAGAAGGAGCAGGCGATGCCGCTCCTTGAGCAGAATGCAAGGCTTCCGGCGCAGCATATTTTTGAAGGCAGCAGCAGTGACGGGTGGAAAAGTCACTATGACCAACGCGCCTTCCCTTTTAATGAAAAAATTGCTCCAAACGTGGCCGCCGCCTTTTCAGGATTGCCGAAATGAGAATAGTTGCTCTGAATAGAGCAACTATTTTTGTTTACTTTTTCAGAGGATAGGATAAAATATAATAGTCGCACACAGTCTTCATGTGCGCGTGAAAATCACAAAATCCATAGGAGGCGTAAAAAATGAAAGGAAAAATTTGTTCATTGTCTGCCGCATTGTTTCTGCTGCTCGCAGCTGCTGGCTCAGTTCACGCTCAATCGACGACAGAGGAGTGTCAGCCGCTCAAGCTGAACAGAAGAGGGGTGCCGACCACGCCGTTTCGGTACACAGTCAATTATGCTGTAAGCAATCCAGATCCGGGCGCAAGCTTAGGAGTCCCAGGAGCTGAAACAGCTGTTCATATAATCAACCGCCACCCTGTCTCTCATCACAAGGTGGGTTGTGTCTATGTGCTCTTCAAGGATAAGGACGGCGTTGCTCAAGGGATAGCTCAAGGAACCATTCCGCCAAATGGCTCCAGAGTGTTTGCCACATCAGAAAATGTGAGCAACGCTGGAACCCCTCCGCCTTTTATAGTGGATTATCCGGCAGCAGCAGCCGACACATCCAGCGCAGCTCAGGTGATACCAAGCATTGATCCCATTAACGTTCCATTTGAAGGCCGGGCGGAAATTTATTCCTATAATCCGCTGCTGCAAGTTGCTCCTTTCGTGGTGGATCATGGTGCCATGTCAGCTGTTCCTGTGCAACGAGCTGGGTTGCCTACAAGAAACAATTGATCAGCAGGACACGTTAGGCCTCTGCGCAGCCGCAGGTTAGAAAAAAGGGAGACTGCTTGTTCAGCAGCCTCCTTTTTCATTTCTATCTGTCATACAGCTATTATGATCGCATCCGCATATTCATTTCGGCATCGTTTTGAATATATTATTCTCGCAGCTGTTCCCTTTTTGATGTTTTTCTTGTATTCTCCTGCCCTCAATGGGCCTTTCCTTTTTGACGACATAGCGAATATAGAGAAAAACAGCAGCATACATATAAAAGATCTTTCTATGAAGTCACTGAAGACAGCGGCAGAAGGACACCGCCCTGTGGCGACAGTGAGCTTCGCAGTAAATTATTATGTGAATGGCCTGTCTCCTTATTGGTTCAGGACTGTGAATGTCGCGATTCACATCACAACGGCTTGGCTTTTGTATTTTTTTATCTGCAAAACGCTTTCTCTCGCAGAAAAAGATTATGGCGGCGGCAGATTGTTTGCTGCGGTCAGCGCATTGATCTGGGCTGTTCATCCTCTCCAGATACAGTCTGTCACATACATTGTGCAGCGGATGAACAGCTTGGCCGGTCTTTTCTTTCTTCTGGCTATGCTGCTGTATATCCAGTTCAGGCAGTCAGATGCGAAGCTGAAAAAAACACTCCTGTTCACAGCGTGCTGCATTTCCGTGCTGCTGTCAGTCAAATCAAAACCGAATGCAGTCACTGTTTTCCCTTCCATCCTGTTGTATGAAATCATCTTCCTGCAAGGCGTGCGATGGGAAACATTGAAAAGAGCCAACACGCTCTTTGCTGTTTTTTCTTTATTTTCAGTTTTAGCCCTGCTGATATACTTTGCCTCCCGCGATGCCGCCAGTCCTGTTCCTTTTGCAAATTTATCAGCTTGGCATCAGGGAAAAGGATTCACGCTCACGCAATATTTGATGACGGAATTCAGGGTTCTTGTTTTTTATATTTCCCTGATATTTTTTCCGCATCCTTCCCGTCTTAATATTGATCATGATATTTCTTTTTCAACATCTCTTCTGCAACCGGAGACAACTTTTTTAAGCGCGCTCTTTTTATTGACAATAATCACAGGATCATTTCTTTATACAAAAAGATACAAGATAGTAACCTTTGGAATTTTATGGTTCTTTACAAATCATTTAGTTGAGTCGACTATAATTCCTCTCGATTTCATCTTTGAACATAGGAATTATATTCCATCGATGATGCTTATTGCTGGTGCTCTCTATGTCCTGATGAGATGCAGCAAGAGAGTCTTTGTTCCTGCGGCAATATGTATTGCTGCAACATTGTCTTTCTGGACGTTCCAGAGAAATTCAGTTTGGAAAAGCGGCATTTCTTTATGGGAGGACAGCTCCTTGAAATCTGCGAAGAAATCGAGGCCTCATGAAAATTTTGCATATTACTTGGAACAGGAAGGGCGCATCAAAGAAGCTGTTGCATCCTACAAGAAAGCTGTCGAACTGCATCCAAACAATCCCAGATACGCTGCGATAGAAAGTCATATCGGTGATTTGCTTGTAAAACAAGGGAACATGCAAGGTGCTCTTGAGCATTACAGTGCCGCTTTTGCTGTGAATCCAAAGTCAAAAGAGCTGCTTAACAGCTTAGGAAATTTTTTTTACCGAGCTGGTGAGTTTGACAAGGCTGCCTCGTTTTACAAGGAAGCCTTGAAGATAGAAAAAAAATCAGTTATTTTAAATATAAATCTTGGAAATGCGATGGCGGCTCTTGGAGATATAGACGCTTCGTTCAGGTATTACAATGCGGCAATAGCCCTTGAGGAGACGAACATTGAGGCCAACTACAACCTTGCCCTTCTCTTCATGCGCACAGGAGAATTGACTAAAGCAGCTGATATATTTAAATTTATTTTAACTATAAACCCAATGCTTAAAGAGGCTTACAGCGGCCTCGGAATGGTTCATGAACAGCTTGGTCAACAGGATGAGGCAATTAAAAATTACAAATACGCATTAGATATAGATAAAAATTTTAAATATGCAAGAGAGCATCTTGATCGGATCATGAAAACGAGTTCCGAATAACATTCTAATATCTATTCAACTTTTTCAATCGAGACATTTTTTCAGCAATGATCAGCATTTCTCCGCAGCAGCGCATTGACGCGGTCATCCGCGTTCCCGGGTCCAAAAGTCTCACTCAGCGCGCCCTGATCGCCGCCGCCTTGGCTGAAGGCGAATCTGTCCTGCTTGGCCCCTTGGCCAGCGAGGACACGCGCTACACCATGACCGCCCTTCGGCAAATGGGCATTGCCATTGACGACAGCGACCCGGCAGCGTGGCAGGTGCGCGGCTGCGGCGGGCGCATTCAAACCCCGGCGGAAGACATCTTCCTTGGCAACAACGGCACCGCCACCCGCTTCCTCACCTCAGTGGCCGCGCTGGGGCATGGCCGCTTCCGCATCGGCGGCGGCGAGCGCATGGCGCAGCGGCCCATTGCTCCGCTGATGCAGGCACTCCAAGGTTGGCAGGTGAGGATTGCCAGCGAGGCCGGAACCGGCTGCCCGCCGCTGCGCATTGACGCGGACGGACTGTCCGGCGGCCCGACCGTGCTGCCGGAGGGCAAATCCAGCCAGTATCTCTCCTCGCTGCTTTTGGTCGCGCCCTATGCCAGACAGCCTGCCGAACTGACCGTGCAAGGAGAGGTGCTGTCCAAACCGTATGTGGAAATGACCTTGGCGGTGATGAAGGATTTCGGCATCCATGCTGAAGCCGCTGCCTCGCTGGCAGAATTCCGCATTCCGCAAGGCTGCTACAAGGGAACACGCTATGCCGTGGAGGGAGACGCTTCCGGCGCATCGTATTTTTGGGCGGCGGCAGCGGTGACGGGCGGAAAAATTACTGTGGCCAATGTGCCCTCCCCTTCTTTGCAAGGCGACAGCGGCCTGGTGCAGCTCTTGGCCAAAATGGGCTGCGCTGTCAGCACGGCGCAAGGCGGCATCACCGTGCAGGGGCCGGCTGTCCTGCGCAGCATTGAGGCTGACATGGGCGACATGCCGGATGTGGCCCCCACTTTGGCAGTGGTCGCCGCCTTTGCTCAAGGCGCAACCGTGATCAGCAACATTGCCCATCTGCGGATCAAAGAATGCGACCGCTTGTCTGTGATGGTGACGGAGCTGCGCAAGCTGGGTGTGGAGGCGGAGGAAGAAGACGGCCGGATGATCATTCACGGCAAAGGCGGCGCGGGCCTGCACGGCGCGGAGATCGCCACGTACGAAGACCACCGTATTGCCATGTGTTTTGCTGTGGCTGGATTGCGCGTTCCGGGCGTGAGCATCCACGGCGAGGACTGCGTGGTCAAGTCCTTCCCGGATTTTTGGGAGAGGTGGCGGGAAATAGGCGCAGGGAGCTGACAGTCCGGCGGCGTTCTGGAGCAAGAACGCCGCCTGGCAGCGGCTCTCAGAAGCTGCCCAAACCCAGCACGTCGAACATGGTGTAAAGGCCTTTGTGCTTGTCCGCCACCCAAGCCGCAGCCAAGGCCGCGCCGCGTGCGAAGTTGTCACGGCTGTGGGCGCGGTGGGTGATCTCGATCCGCTCGCCTGCGCCGGCGAAATAGACAGTGTGCTCGCCGACGATGTCCCCGGCACGCACAGTCTGAATGCCGATTTCCTTGTCCGTGCGCTCGCCGATCATGCCGTGCCGCTCATACACGCCGACTTCGGCCAGATTGCGGCCCAAACCTGCGGCGGCCATTTCGCCCAGCCGCAGCGCAGTGCCGGACGGCGCATCTTTCTTCATCCGGTGGTGCGCCTCGACTATCTCCACATCATAGGCATCGCCAAGCACGGCGGCGGTTTTTTCCACCAGCTTAAAGAGCACGTTCACGCCCACAGCCATGTTCGGCGACTGCACGCAGGGAAAATGCCCGGCGGCGGTCTCGCGCAGCGTTTCCAAGTTGTCGGCAGTCAGGCCGGTGGTGCCGATCACCATTGCCCGGCCATATGTGGCCGCGACTTTGATGAATTCCATTGTCGACTGGTGGAAGGTGAAGTCAATGATCACCTCGCCTTGCTCAATCACCGCTTCAAGACTGTCTGCGATCTGCACGCCCGTCGGCCCGAAGCCTGCCACCTCGCCTGCATCTTTGCCGATAAAAGGGCTGCCTGCGCGTTCAAAGGCCCCGGTTAAAGTCAGTTCAGGATGCTGCCGCACCATTTCGCAGATGCGGCGGCCCATACGTCCGGCTGCTCCGGCTACAATCACGTTGGTCATCTGTTCTTTCTCAAAGGTAGTGTTTCGCAGGGACGTTCCTTGTGACGGCCCCTCTGTTTCCGGCACGAAAGTGACAAAATCATTTCAAGTCTTTATTGCATTCCATGTCAAACCACATGGCGAACAAGGTGAAGACGCTCGAACTCATGAAAGAGAACATGGCCGCAAGCGTGTTGATTGGCGGCAGATGGCCGTCTATGCCAAGATAGATCAAAGCCCGCGCAGATAGAATTACGGTGAAAATAAAGAATATTATTCCAAATGCGTAAAAGAAGATCAGCGGATGGAAATCTCGGATGATGTATTTATGCACCATTCTCCGCACAAAACCTTTGATGAGTATCAGCGGAATGGTGAAAACCACTTTCTTCAGCCTGATCCCGGAAACCTCGCCGACATTGTAGACTGGACGGATGGAAATGTCACGCACCCGGAAATTGGCGATGTTCAGACTGATCAGCAGATCATTGGGCATTCCGTAGCGTGGATAGATCGCGTCCAGATTGATGGCCTGCAAGGCAGGCAAGGAAATCGCGGTGTAGCCGCTTTGTGAATCCGCCACATGCCAGTATCCTGAAGCGATCTTCGTGAAGAGTGAAAGAAAGGAATTGCCGATATACCGGTGTTTGGGAATCATGCCCCACGATTCGCCACGAAAAAGCCGGTTGCCTTTTGTGTAGTCGCATTCGCCTGCGCAGACCGGTTCGACTATGCGCGGAAGATCCGCTGGGTCCATCTGAAAATCTGCGGCCATGACCGCTGTCGCATCCACCTGGTGATCTCTCGCCCACTTGTAGCCGGTGGCGATGGCCGCGCCAACTCCTCCATTCCGCTCGTGCTGCAGCAGAACAATTTTCCGGTTTGACGCAGCCAGCAGCCGCACCGCATCAGCAGTGCCATCGCCGCTCTGGTCATCCACCACCACGATATAATCGACAAAATCGGGCATCGTGCCGATCACCTTGCCGATCAGTTTTTCCTCATTATGGGCGGGAATGACCACCGCGATTTTCTTGTCAAGAAACATGGATTCAGTCAGGGCAACGGGTAAGGTCAGCAAACTGTCTTTTTTATAGCATCTTGCCGCCTGCGCCGCAAGAGCTGTTTAGCAGCC
>NZ_JBLWEP010000077.1:0-10757 GCF_048287355.1 Candidatus Electronema sp. TJ | reverse complement strand
GCTGGCGTGCGCCCGCGCAGCGAGCTGGCCAAGGAGGCCGGGCTGGCTGTGGAACCCTGGGGCGGCATCACAGTCAACAGCAGGATGCAGACCAGCGACCCGGACATCTACGCCGCCGGAGACTGCGTTGCGGTGCGCCACCTTGTCACAGGCAAGCAGAGCTTCGCGCCCTTGGGTTCGCTGGCCAATCGCGAAGGCCGGGTCGCCGCAGACAACATGGCGGGCATCGCCAGCCGCTTTGACGGCGTGGTCGGCTCCTTCATCATGAAGGCCTTTGAACGCTGTATCGCCGCCACCGGCATCACCTACGAAGCCGCGCTGGCAGAAGGCTTTGATGCGGATTATTCGCTCACTGCGCCTGCTGACCGCGCTCATTTCTTCCCCGGCGTGTCGGCGGTTGCGCTGCAATTAGTCTTCGACCGCCGCAGCCGCCGCGTGCTCGGCCTGCAAGCCTTCGGAGCCATGAACGACTCCATCTCCGCCCGCATTGACGCGGCTGCGGTCATGATCGCCAAGGGCGCGGTGATAGAGGACTTCAGCCAGGCGGAGATGGCCTATTCGCCGCCCTTCTCCTCGGCCATTGACTCGCTCAACGCAGCCGCGTATGTGGCCGACAACCTCTGCGCTGGCCTGCTGCGCAAGGTGGGCATGGCCCGCTTCTTCGCGTGGATGGAGGATTTCAGCCGGGAGCCGGACTGGCTGGCTCTTGACATCCGCAATGCTAAAGATGCGGATCCCTACATGGCGAAGTTCGGCGCGGACAAATGGCTGGCCGTGCCCTACCCGGAGCTGCGGGCGCGGCACGGGGAAATCCCGGCGGACAAAACCCTGATCATCCTCTGCGACGCAGGCACGCGCTCCTACGAGGCGCAGGTCTTTTTGGACTCCATCGGCAAGGACAACAGCCTCGTCCTCAGCGGCGGCTTCAACGTCATCCGCAGGCTTGGCGCGGACTGGCTGCTGAAGTAAGGCTCCGCGCCGCTCGAACGTACGTTCGAGAAAATCTCAAACGTACGTTCGAGAAAATCTCAAACGTATGTTCGAGAAAATCTCAAACGTACGTTCGAGAAAGTCTCAAACGTATGTTCGAGGAAGTCTCAAACGAGTGTTTGAGTTTGCAAACAACGGCGGTCAGTCTTTGTCCGAGAAAAACGACTCAGCAGTCCTGCGAGGAACGATGCGATGGATGGCAACGTTATAGACTTTGTCTGTGACAAGCTGCAATGGCTGCTTGATCATCCTGAAGTGACATGGAGCGGCAGCGGCATTTACGCGCTGTCGCTGACAGGCAGCGCGGTGCTTGCTGGTGCTGTGTATGTGCGGCGGAGAAAAAAGAAATCTTCGGCAGGCAATGAATTCACCTGCAACGGCGGCGAACAGAACATTGGACAGGGCCAGAATGCGGTTGGCAAGCACATCAATAACTACTTTGGCCAGCCGCTGAAGCAACAACGCACTTTGATCATTGCCATGCTGGCAGCAGCCGGGGTAATCTACATTCTGCCCGGCGCAAGCGGTTCAGGCCTGAGCAGCCTGACCGTGGTGGTGGATGAGCCGGAGCTATTGGCAGAAATGGTGCGGACAGGCATTAGTCCCATGCATCCTATCAAAAAAAAGGAGAGATTGAAATGAGCAGGAAAAAACGGCTGGCAACTGGCGCGCTGTGTTTGTCTATCTTCGCGGCGCATTCCGCGCAGGCCGAAGAAAAAGGCCCGATCTTATCTGTGCACAGTGGTGTGTCGTATTTCAATATGGATCCTGGTCTTCCAGCGGATTTGTTGCATCATACAACGCATCCCGCCGACACTGCGTTCGTGATCAAGCCGCCGGTAATTCCTCCAGAAATAGAAACGACAACGACTATTACGACGAGCGATACGGAGCCAACAACGACAACAAGAACTACTACGACGACGAGCAATTCTCAGGATGCCAAGGCTCTGGTGCCGGTGATCAATTCTCCGGGAAGCACCAGACTAGATGACGTTGACATCACCTTCTACAACTTTGAAGTCAATCTTGAGATTGGCCATCGCTTGCCGATAACAATAGAATGGACGGACAATTTGAGCTGGGGCATTTCTTACGTGCTCAAAGTCCCTCTCTCCGAGGAGGGTCGGAATGAGAAGCTGAGCGAGAACGACATCAGGCCGCCAGCGCAACGCGGTTCTGTCTACACCAAGGTCTCTGATATGAGCTGCCAGCATGAAGCTGGTCTCAAGGGAACATGGTGGCTCTCACCCGCCGACAACGCTATGCAATACAGTTTCAGCCATAGCCTTTATCTTGGCTACTGGCAGATGGCCTTTGACAAAGGCTGGGGCCGCGCTGGTCATGATCAGACGGAAGGGAAAAGCGATGCCAGCGGCTTCAGCATCTCGCCGCAGATTGCCTTCTCGCTCGACATCTCCAATCTGAATTTCACCGTGTTCACCGCTTACAGAGCCATCAGCCTTGACTATGATTACGACGTTGTCGAGAGCCACAGCGCGAGCGGCGTTGAGTTCGGCGCATCACTCGGCTGGAAATTCTGAAACAAGAAGGATTGAAGCGAGGAAACGGCACCGCTTAGGCTGCTGCAAGCAGTGCCGTTTTTGTATTGAGAGGCGAAGATTTACAAGCTCCCGTCCGCCAGCCCTTGCTCCAGCACATGCTTGACATCGTAAATCACGGCCTGCGGTCGGCAGACGTGGGTCAGCTCCGCCCTTCCCAAGTTGAGAAACAAGGACGTTCGCGCCAAGCTGCGGGGGCAGGAGGAATGACGAAAGCCCGGTGCGGTGCAAGTTTTCCTCGACCACATCGGCAAGCGCGGCAGCCTCGTCCTCAGCGGCGGGTTCAACGTCATCCGCAGAATCGGCACGGACTGGCTGATCAAGTAAGACAGACAGAGAAAAGAAAGCGGGCCGGAGACGGCCCGCAGCTCTCTTTGCAGCAGCGGCGGGATGAGCATCCCGGAAGGAAAGCTGCGCCCGATACATTGCAAGACGATCACAGTTTGTCATTCTGACCCAAGGGAGGACTCTCCGTCAGCGGTAGGGCTTTCTCATCGCGCTCGAAATGACACAAGAAACTCATCTGCAAAGGAGGAGCGGATATGAGTGACACATTCGACAGCACAGGCGGCCAGCAGAGCGTTGCGCAGGATTGGAATCTAGTTGCCAAGCAGGTCAGGAGCTGCACGATTCCACCAGAGTGTCTTGCGCGGTATGAGGAAGAGTTCGGCGTGACAAAGGCGGCTCTGTCCAGCTTCTTCAGGATATTGGAACAGGAACAGGTGCCGCTGTGGGAGGTGGACAGCAAGCTGCGGGAAACAGCAGGCCGCTACAAAGAGCTGCTGTGCCGCTTTGAGCCGGGCGCGAGCGATGATCCGCAGGTGCAGGCCTTGAAGCGGCAGGCTCAGCGGGCGGTTGCAGGCGGCAAATATGACCGGGCGGAGGTGCTGCTCAGGCTGGCGAAGGAGCGTGACCGGAACGCTGATGCCACGCTGAAGGAAGACCTTGCCGAGCAGCAGGCCGCCTTGGAGCAGCGGCAGCTCTCGGAAGCGGCAAGCTGCGCTGAACAGGCTGACTTGCAGCGGCTGCAATATCATTATGAGGAATCTGCCCGGCATCTTCAAGAAGCTGCCGCCGCCCTGCCTGAAGAACGCAAGGCGGAACGGGCGGCGTATCTCAATGCGGCTGGGCATGATCTCTGTCTCGCTGCCCGCTCTGCGGAGGCCCTGCGCTGCTATGAGCAGAGCCTGTCCATTGTCCGCGAGCTTGGCGGCCAGAAGCAGGAGGGCGCGCTGCTGAACAGCATTGGCCAGATCTATCAGGAACAGGGTGAGTATGAAAAAGCCTTGGACTGTCTGGAGCAGAGCCTGCTGAGATGCCGGGAGGTCGGCGACAAGGAAGGCGAAGGCGCGGCACTGAGCACTGCCGCCACTGTCTGTCGCGCTGTGGGCGATCATGCGAACGCGCTGCTGCGCCTTGAACGCAGCCTGTGCCTGCGCCGGGAGCTGCGCGACAGGAAAGGCGAAGTCAACGAGCTGAACACAATCGGCCAGATTCATAAGCAGCAGGGCGACTATGGGGAAGCTCTGCAATGCTGCAATCAGGCTTTGGCGGTCAGCCGCGAGATCAAGGACAAGATCCTGGAAAGCAGGTGTCTGAACGACCTCAGCCAGGTGTGCAAGGCGCAGGGGAGGCTCGAAGCGGCCTTGACACATGCGGAGCAGAGCTTGGCTGTTGCCCGGAACATCAGCGACCGTCGCATGGAGGGCGCGGTGCTGAACAATATAGCCTTGATTTATGAGGCCAGCTGGAATCGCCCGGCCGCGCTGAACTGCTATGAGGAAGCCTTGGTCATAGCGCAGGAGATCGGCGACAAAGCGGGCGAGGCGATCAGAAGCTGGAACACAGGGCTGTTTTACAAAGATCAAGGCGACTTAGTCAAGGCCGAGCAATACATCAGCCGGACTGTGGAGCTGATCGAGCAGCTGGGTGCGCCGAATCTGGAGGAATGCCTCCAGATACTGGAGAACATCCGCGCCCGGCTGCGGGAGAAGCAGAAGTGAGTGAGGCGCGGCGGACGAGACGCTGATTCAACGCCGTCCGCAACATTGGCGCAGAGGGTCTGACACAGCGGGTCTGCGCAGGCCGGCGCTGAGCGAAAACAAAGGGGGAGCTGCCTGCAGCAGGCAGCTCCCCCTTTCTCATTGCGGCGCAGAAGGCTGCGGCTAGCCCCAGATGCCTGTGACCGTGTTGGTCCGCGCCCGCACCAGCTGAGGGATGGGCGGCCATATCACCGGGTTGGCGATAGTGCGCAGAGTGATGAGCGCATAGACCTCATCCCGCAAGGGAATTGGCGGAAAGCTTTCCAGCCAGCCCTTGTCCTCGTTCATCGCCTCCTTGGCCACGATTTTGACTCTTGTCCGCTCAAAGTGGAAGACAGGCGGCATGGACTGGTGCGGATTGGAGATCGGACGCACCGTCGGGAAAACATCAAGCACCTCATCTGGAAGTACCACTTCCAAGATCAGCGGATCATCATCATGCAGGGTGTCATCCCCGAACAAGCTGATATCCTCCTGATACAGAGTCCTTGCCCAATACTCAAGAGGAAATTGAACGAGAGTGTATTTGACTGTCACCTTGACAGTCAGACTGTTATGTGGCTCAACTATGAGCCTTGGATTTTTAATTTCAGCCATGTCATGCTCCTCTTATGGAGAGATTGAATCATCTGCAACATGCGGCGGACAATGATGCCGCCATGATTTAAGGAGTACTGGAAAAAATCGGATCAGTCAAGGAAATATTTTCTTGTTCATGCTTATGCCGCAGCCCGGCCCGTTTTTGCAGCCTTGTCCATGCGCAGAGACATCCTGCCGCCCAAACGCACGGCGGCGGAATGCCCGCTCGCCCGTGCCAGTTTGCTTCACTCGAGCGAGTGAGCCAATGAGTCTCGAGCGAGTGAAGCAGTTTCACTCGAGCGAGTCTCCGGTGCTCACTCGCTCGAGGCTCGTTTCCTACCCTGCTTTTTCACCAGTGCGGCTGATTGCCGATGCGGTAGTTCATCACCTCCAGCGTGTCGCTGATGACGACAAAGGCGGCAGGATCGTGTTTGCGCACGATCCGCTTCAGCTCGCCTATCTCTGAGAAGGTGATCACCGCATAGAGAATATGCTCTCTGGAGCGCATGTAGCCGCCCTGCCCTTTGATGATGGTCACGCCGCGCCGGATGTCCTTGAGAATTTCATTCATTATCTCTTCCCACTTGGAGGAGATAATGAAGACGGACTTCCTTTGGCTGAGGCCGGTGACAACAATGTTCACCACTTTGGAGGTGACGTAGACCACGATCATCGTGTGCAGCAGCGCCTCAATGGAATAGTAGACCGAAATGATGAGCAGAACGATGACGTTCACGGTCAGGATTGTGGTGCCGATATTGATGGAGAAACGCTTCAGGAGCATGACCGAGAGGATGTCCATCCCGCCTTGCGAGCCGGAGGTGCGCAGGCAGAGGCCTGCGCCGCCGCCAAGCAGCAGCCCGGCCAGCAAGGCGTTGAGGATCGGATCGTGGACCTTGAAGTCGATGAAGTTGACAAAGGTCAGGGCCAAGGTCAGGGTTGTGGTGCCGACGATGCTGAAAAAGAAGAATCTGCGCCCCACCGCCATCCATGCCAGGGCAAAGAGCGGCACGTTGAGCAGCAGGTAGAGCAGTCCGACATTCAGGCCGCTCAGCTTGTGGAGGATCAGGGCGATGCCGGTGATGCCGCCAGTGGCGAAATGCTGGGGAATGAGGATGCCGTTGGTGGCTGTGGCGCAGATGCTGCTGCCAATGCAGAGCAGGATCACATCGCGCAGCACCTGCTGCGGGGATTCAAAGAGCGGCTTGGGTTTGCTGGTCAAGATATGCTCGTTCATGCGCTGCTGTGGGGTTGTGGTGATGGTTCATGCGGCGGCCCTTGCGCCGTCCGCTGCGGGACATCTAAGCAGGATACGTGAAAAGTGCAGCCGAATCAAGGCGGAAGATGTTTTTTCCTTGCAGACTGGCAGGAACAGGGTAAGCTGACAAAGCTTGCTTTTCAGGTGGCGGCCTGCTCCGCCTCCGCCTGAGCAATCGCCTTGGAGCGTCTTTGGAGGAAGACAATGGACAGAACGAAGCAGATCGCAGCACTGCTGGCAGCAGCAGAGATGAGCCTGAGCGCAGGTTCAGCCGCGCAGGCGTATGACGCGGGCATGGCCGAGATGTACGCCAAGATGTTCGCTCCGACCAGCGGAGCAGCGGCGGAGAAGGAGCTGCGCTTTGTCAAGCCGGAGAGCTTTGTCAAAGACATCCAGGCAGGGAAGAAAGTTGTGACCCTTGACGTGCGCACCCCGGAAGAGACCAAGGTGCTGGGCATGACCCTGCCGGACAGCATCGCCATGCCCGCAGATCAGCTGTTCAAACCGGAGAACCTCAGCAAGGTGCCTGCGGACAAGCAGGTGCTGGTCGTCTGCAAGTCTGGAGCGCGCGCGGCTGTGGCAGGCACAGCCCTCCGCAGCCTCGGCTTTGAGAATGTGCATGTCCTGAAAGGCGGTCTTGAAGCCTTGGCAGCGTACTACGGCGCAAAGGAAGCCTATCCAGAGGCGGAAGGAAAGAAGTAGGCAGGAGCGGTTCAGGGAGACGGCGCAGCTCCGCCGTCTCTTCCCGTGCGCTGATCAGTAGGGTTTCTTACCGACCATGTTGCCTGCCGGAGAGTAGTTGCACACCCAGATCTGGGTTTTGTCTGCGCAGACCGACATGGCGCAGCCCACCTCTTTGGTGTCCTTCCAAACCAGCTGGGTGTAATGGCCGCACTCCATGTGGCAGCTGTTGTCGGCGTGGTCGTACCACTGCACTTCGCTGCCCCATGCGTCCACAGCGTCCTTCGGGGTCTTGGGACTGATCTCATGCCTGCCGTCGGAATACATGCGCGCACTGGCCATGAAGATATTCTCTCCATACTCATTGCCGCTGTGTCCGCCGCTGCAAGTTGTGGCAGCCAAGTGATCCGCCCATTGCTGCGCGATGCCCGCAAGCTTCCCAGACCATGTCAGGCCAGGCACGCCGACCTTGGAGCGCCATTGATTGTGCGCCTCGATCATGGCTGCGGCATCAACGGAACCGGAACTGCCTCCCGCAGGGGCTGGGACCGCGTTTGCTCCGGCGCGGGCGGACTGGCTGGCCGCCGGGCTGCTCTGAACGCAGGCGGAAAGGAGAAACAGGCCAAGCAGGTGGCCTGTCATGATCAGACGGCTGCATGTTTTCATCTTCATCTCTCTTGTGGTATACATGCTGTGTCTCGGCACAGTGAAGGACAGCGGACCATTCCGCCGTCTTCTTGTTTGGACGCTATCACAGCAGCTTGCAGCCGTCAAAGAGATTCTTTCACACAAAAGGCCGGACTGCTGCCAGTCCGGCCTGCGTGACGCTTCAGTACGGCCTCTCGCCCATCACATTACCGGCAGGATGATAGTTGCAGACCCAGACCTGCGCCTTGTTCGCGCAGAAGGCCATGCCGCAGCCCACCTCCTTGGAATCCTTCCAGACCAGCTGGGTGTAGTGGCCACAGATGCCGGAGCAGCTGTTGGAGGCATGATCATAGTTCTTCTCCTCCTTGCCCCAGTCGTCCGCCACATATTGCGGAGTCACAGGCTGCGCCTCTGTTCTCCCGTTCGGCCAGAGCAGCGGGCTGGCGAAGTAGATGTTCTCCCCATACTGCATATTGCCCCGATGATGTTGCGAGCAGCCGGAGGCAGCCAGTTTGTCAGCCCACTCCTGAGCCATGCGGGTCAATTTTTCTGACCACTGAAGAGCAGGAGAGCCGACTTTGGCCCGCCATTGATTGTGCGCCTTGAGCATGGCGGCAGCTGGAACTGCCGTGCCGGTAGCCGCTCCCGCAGCAGCGGCGGCTGCGGCTTCAGGCTGGGTGCCGCTGCTGTTTGCAGGGCGGGCGGCGGTGTTCTGAACGCAGGCGGAAAGGCAAAACGCGGCCAGCAGCAATCCTGCCGCAGGTGCTTTGTGAAGGAGTTTTGACGGGGGCATGACATCCTCTCTATGGAATTGACAGAAACTCTTTGCAAGAAAGAGGCGCAAATCATACCAAGAGGATGAAATATGTCAAGAGGGCGGTGTGCGGTGTTGGGTCAGTATGGCCGTTTGCCTTTCACATTGCCTGGAGGGTTGTAATGACAGACCCAGATCTGCGCCATGTCCGGACAGGTTGAGACCGCGCAGCCTACTGACTTGCTGTCCCGCCAGACAATCTGAGTGTAATGGCCGCAGATGCCGGAGCAGCTGTTGTCTTCAGGCTGGTAGTTCTTGATTTCGCTGGCCCAGCCGTCTGTGATCTGCTGCGGGGTTTTGCTCTGGATGTCCCGATGACCATCAGACCAGACTACCGAGCTTACTTTGTAGATGTTTTCACCTTGACTGCCTTGGCTGTGGCTCAGGCAGCGGCAGCCGTTCGCCGCCAGATGATCGGCCCAGAGCTGGGCAGACTGCGCCAGCGTCTCCGACCATGTCAGATCGGGAACTCCTGCCTCCGAGCGCCAGCGGTTGTGGGCGGCCAGCATGGCGGCTGAATCGACTGACCCAGTTTCATCAGCATACACGCCGAGGTCTTCATATTGAGCGGCAAGCAGGACGATTTCTCCGCTGCTGTCCGTCTTGGTCTGGGCGTTGACGCAGGCTGCGGAAAGCAGCATCATGGTCGCCAGTGCGGAAAAAATATCTTTAATGAGGATCATGCAGGGCAAGCGCAGGTGCCGGTGAAAGAGAGGGACATGCTTTTCCTATACCAGCAGCGGCGCAATCCATCAAGCCGATACCGCAATTTTGGCGGAAAAAGACCGCCGCCCTTGACGGAGAGAGCCAAGGGCGGCGGGTGCTGCTGGAGAGGAAGACCGGGCTGTGTTCAGCCTTGGTGCGGTTTGTTGTCAGTATGGCCGCTGGCCGACGACGTTGCCAGCAGGGGCGTAGCTGCACACCCAAATCTGCGCGTTGTTGCCGCAGACCGCCATTGCGCAGCCCACTTCTGTAGTGTTTTTCCAGACCACTTGCGTATAGTGGCCGCAGACACCGCTGCAGCTGTTGGCCGCATAATTATAATACTGAATCTCGCTGCCCCACGCGTCCACAACCTGTTTCGGCGTTTTTTTCTGCAAATCCCGGCGACCGTCAGACCACATCAGCGCACTGGCTTGGTAGATGTTCTCACCATAGCCATTGCCGCTATGATACATGGCGCAGCCGTTGCCCGCCAAGTGATCTGCCCAGCCTTGGGCGACATCCGCCAGCCTGTCCGACCATCTCAGGCCGGGCACGCCGACTTCAGTCCGCCAGTGGTTATGGGCAGCCACCATCGCCGTCGGATCAACAGTGCCGGGTCTGCCGTAACCGGCCTCCGGCACCGAAGCCGCCGCTTCAGCCGCTGTCACAGAACTGCTTCTTCTGATCCAGCCGCCTTCATCATTGACAGGTGCTGAGTGCGCAGAAGCAACCGGCTCTGTTCTGACCTGACATGCGCCAAGAATGGCGGCAAGCAGAATGGTGGCCAGAACAGTCGTCCTCTTCTGTAGTTTTTTTGTTCCTCCTTGCAAAAAGTTTGTTGTTTTCATGACACCCTCCCTGGTATCTGTGAAGCAGGCAACCCGGCTGTCTCCAAGAGACCCGTGGCTTTCCGACACCGCCTCGCGACGGTTGTGGCGTTTTTCAACTTTCCAGCGCAGAAGAACACCTTCAGCGCTCACCAGAAAGTTCGGCACCCCGCTCAATTAATAAGCAGCATCCCTTACTTTCAGGATAGGGCAAAAAAAAATGTGTGTCAACAACTAATAACTATTATTAATTAACACAAATTATGACCTGCAACATTGTTTTTTCAATGCCGCAAGCCAAAATAAAAAGAAAAGATTTCAATTCAAAGCCATGCGAGGTGACAGCATGAATATGCGCTGGCGCACTTGCTGATGGCTGCAAAGAAAATTCCGGCGGCTCGTTGTTCGCTGGGAAAGATTGCCGGATTGTTTCTCTGGGTGCAACGATTAGCGGGAAAGCTGCCCATGTCTGTCTAAAACTGCAATATTTTCTGTTGACAAGGGCAATTGCGCTCCGTATGCTGGCTGATTGACCAGCTGCGTTTGAGCAGACGAACAGTGCCAGCTTGTTGCTTGTCGTGCTCATACGTCAGGACATCCAGCACGTTATAATTTTTCGGCAGCACCTTTGGAGCGGCAATCATGAGAGCA
>NZ_JBLWEP010000076.1:0-10844 GCF_048287355.1 Candidatus Electronema sp. TJ | reverse complement strand
TTCTTTCAGAATGGGCGTTCATCGCAATAATAATATCGTCACTGGCTCTGACTCGAATATTAGAACTTAAAATTATACACCAAAAAGATACAAGCTGGATAGCTGTGGCTCTTTCCAGAATATGCATCATTCTAATTATATTTTCAACTGTTTGCCTATCTTGCTATACTATAAAAGAACAAGGAGGTAAGATTAATGATCTTGTACTGATATGCTTTCAGTTTATTTTGTTATCTTTCAGTGTTATTTTTTTATGGATAGCGCATTATTTTCGAGAACATTTGAATTCAGCAAGAAGAGAATTCCCCGAAAATATTTCAGCAAAAGAGTTTCATTGGTATTCATCCTACAACCTAACGGATGCGAGAGACAATATTCGTGCAACATGCGCAGCTTTTAATAAGAAATATGATTTTAATGAGAGCAGTGATACTGTTGATGATACAGCAGAGCATGAAAAAAAAGAGCTTGATCGGCTCATTGAAGACATACAAAACGACTTGGCTATCCTGCAACAACGTAGGATAGCTTGGAAAAAACCTCCTTATGAGAAGGCGGCCATCATAGAAGCTCCAGATAATTCATGCCAGTAGCATAAACTTCTCCGGGATGGAGAAATTGTCTCTCACGACGTGCTTGAACTATGCCCATAGCTTGGTTGAAGCATGATTCTAAACAGGATAACCATACCGCATGATACATTGAACCATACCTTATGTATGGTTTGATCACACCGCAGACAGGATGAACGAATAATCAGCAGCGCAAAGCCGTATAATTCAACCGCAGGAGGATACGATGCCAGACAATACCAGCAATCCAACTCAGCCGGACGGCCAGCCGCATGTCCCGACCCTTGCGGACAAGCAGATTGACCTGTCGCCCTTTGACTTGATGGACCTTGATGCGGACGAGATTCGCAGCCTGCCGAAGCCGAAGGCTGAGTTTCCAGCAGCGGCCCGGCAAGTTGTCAGCCTCTATCCTGATTTTACGGAGCAGCTCAGATTGACCGAGGAGGAATTCGACCCGGACAAGGTGACAGAGCAGCTGGAGCTGGCCGATCAGCTTCTTCCGTATGCTGAATGGCTGGAGCGGCGGGCGGAGCAGGTGCGCGAGACGCGGATGGTTCACATCGCCGAGGCATACCGGGCTGTGCTGCGCGTCTATCACCGGGCCGAAGCGGCGGCGGCCTTTGATCCGCAGGTCGGCTATGCCTTCGCCTTTTTGTCCGACTACTTCGGCGCAGGGAAAAAGAAAAGCAAGAAGGAATAGGAAGGGCGGCACTTGCCTGTTTTTGGCAGGCAGGCAGCGGAGGACAGGGCTGTGAAAACCAACGGTGCTCAGGTATAATCAAAGAAAGTCTCTTCAAACAATCAAAAAGGAGGCCATGATGCGATTATCAACAACGCTGTTTGGTTCATTGTTGCTGCTCTTCTCCGCAATCTGCCCTGCCGACGCGGCGGAACAGAGAGCTGGAGCTGTTCTGCTGAGCGGCAGCCCGAAAATTGTCGGCGGAGTGCCTGTGGATGATCCTGCCAAATACCCTTGGATGGCGGCTTTGGTGTCTGCGGGTGCGCAGGACTTGTATCAGTTTCAATTTTGCGGCGGCACGCTGATCCATCCGCAATGGGTGCTCACTGCGGCCCATTGTCTGCATGGAGGGGCAAGCACTGTTGATGTCGTACTCGGCACGGTCCATCTTGACACGCCCAACGCAGGTTATGAGCAGATACGCTCAGCACGCATTGTTATTCATCCAAACTACAACGCTTCAACTAAAGACAATGATATTACCCTGATCAAATTGTCCACCCCTTCCTCGCAGACGACGGTCGCCAGCCTTGCCGCAAGCGATGCGGACTCAGCACCTGGGCTTTCAACCACGGTCATAGGCTGGGGCGGCACTGTTGCGCAGCCTGGCGCACCACAGTCTTATCCGACGCAGCTGCAGGAGGTGGATGTGCCTATCGTTGACACTGCCATCTGTTACCCAGGTCAGATCACGGAGAACATGATCTGCGCCGGTCTGGCCGCAGGCGGCAAGGATTCCTGCCAAGGAGACAGCGGCGGACCGCTGGTAAAGCCGCTGACCGGAGACCAGCATATGCTGACAGGCATAGTCAGCTGGGGGAACGGCTGCGCTCAGGCAGGGGCATACGGCGTGTACACCAAAGTGTCTCAATACCAAAGCTGGATTGACAGCATCATCAACAGTGTCCCGCCGCAGCCAGGAACTGGCACTGTGCCGGTTGGAGCGTTCAAACTGCTGCTTTAACAGACAGCCGGAGCATCGGCTGAATCAAGCGTTCATGAAAAAGACCACTGTCAAAGCGTTCCGTGAAATGAAGGGCGGGCGCAAGCTGTCCATGCTCACCGCCTACGACGCGTCGATGGCGCGGCTGCTCGACGGCGCGGGAATCGACGCGCTGCTGGTGGGCGATTCCCTTGGCATGGTGGCCCTCGGCTATGACTCGACGCTGCCAGTGACTATGGAGGAGATGCTGCATCATGCCGCCGCAGTCAGCCGGGGCGCGGAGCGGGCCTTGGTCATCGGCGACATGCCCTTCGGCTCCTATCAGATCAGCCCGGAGCAGGCTGTCAGCAACGGCATCCGTTTCATCAAGGAGGGCGGCTGCGCGGCAGTGAAGATCGAGGGCGGCGAGGAGGTCTGCGGCACAGTCCGTGCGCTGGTGAGGGCCGGGGTGCCGGTCATCGGCCATATTGGCCTGACCCCGCAGACTGCCGGGCAGCTGGGCGGCTACAAAGTGCAGGGCAAAGACCTCGCTGCGGCGAGGAAGCTGCTCGATGACGCAAGGGCCTTGGAAGCTGCCGGAGTCTTCGGCCTTGTCTTGGAGGCGATGCCTGCCCAGCTGGCGGCGGTGATCACCGAGGCGGTCTCGATGCCCACTGTCGGCATTGGGGCCGGGCCGCACTGCGACGGTCAGGTGTTGGTGATTCAGGACCTGCTCGGCCTGTTTGAGAAGTTCACCCCTACATTTGTCAAGCAGTACGTCAATCTTGCGCCGGAGATCAAAGCGGCGGTGCAGAGCTACATCAGCGAGGTGGAGTCCGGCGCGTTTCCTGGCCCGGAGCACAGCTTTGCCAGCAAGGAGAATTTCCGCGCATTGCTCTCCGGCGCGTGACGCAGACTGTTCGGGATGTCTTTTCTCTGCGTTCTTGCCGCCGCCTGCCTGCTTGACCTGCTTTTCGGCGATCCCCGCTGGCTGCCGCATCCAGTCCGGCTGATCGGCTGGTTCGCCGCCCGCATGGAGCAGCTCACCCGCCGTCTGCCTGTCAGCGAGCGCAGCAGCGGCGGACTCACTGTTGCGTTCGTGCTGCTGGCTGCTGGCTGCGCCTGCGCCGCGCCGCTGCTCATGGCTGCGCAGGGGCCGCGTCCGGCCTTCCTTGCCTGCGCCGCGCTGCTGCTTTGGACGACCTTGGCGGCCCGCGACCTTGTCCGCCATGCCATGCAGGTGCACGCGGCATTGGCTTCAAGCATTGAAGCTGCCCGGCAGCAGGTGGCGATGCTCGTCGGACGGGACACGGAACAGCTTGATGCGCCCGGCGTGATCCGGGCCTGTGTCGAAAGCGTGGCGGAAAACATGTCCGACGGCATCACCGCGCCTCTGTTCTGGGCCTTCGTCGGCGCAGTCATCGCTCTGCCTGCTGGCGGAGACTGTCCTGCGGCCTGCTCCGTCCTCGCAGCCATGCTGTACAAGGCGGTCAGCACGATGGATTCGATGTTCGGCTACAAAAACGAGCGGTATTTCCATTTCGGCTATTGCCCAGCCCGCTTGGATGATCTGGCCAACTTCCTCCCGGCGCGGCTTTCCGGCTTCGCGATTGCCTTAGCCGCCCCGCTGGCAGGCGGCAGCATAGAAAACGCCTGGCGCATCCTCCTCCGTGACTGCCGCAATCACGCCAGCCCGAACTCCGGCTGGCCGGAGGCGGCGGCGGCGGGCGCACTGGGCGTGCAGCTCGGCGGAGAGGCGAGCTATTTCGGCAAAATCACGCGCAAGCCGCTGATCGGCGAGCCGCTCAACCCGCTGCTGCGGCGGCATATTGTCTTGATCTGCCGCCTTGCCTTGGCTGCCGCGCTGCTCTGCCTCTGCGGCTTCACCGCAATTTTCCTCCTCGCAGCCCTTCTCTGAGTCTTGAAATAGACCGAGCAGGCTGATAGAATTGAGAACAAGCACCAGCAGACTGTTTTTCAACCGCATTCAGGGGAGGAATGCCATGCGTTTCCGACTTATCTTCTGCGCGGCCATCTTCGGCCTGCTCGCCGCTGCGCCGGGCCAAGCGGCGGGGCAGCTTTCGGCAAAAGAAAAGGCGTGGTTCGAGACTTTTCAGAAAGGCACGCTCTATGCCCGGGGCTGGCAGGACATCACAGCAGAGCTGGTGGCCAGAGCACCTGCGGAGATCAAATGCGAACTGCGGCAGCGTCTTGAAGACCTTGGCATGAAGATCGGGCGCGAGTGGAGCAAGAACAACGACATACGGAAAATTGACAGCGCGATGCTGCGGCAGTGGGGCGACATGCTCCAGCGGGCGGCGGAGCAGCAGCCGGAGCATATTCCGCAGGTTGTGGCGAAGCTCGACAAGAAGGTGGTGTCCCTGCTGGACTGAACGGACGGCTTGAAAAAACAGACGGCCTGCTCCCAAGACAGGAACAGGCCGCAACAGAACGCGCCGGAGCGCGTTTTTTGTTACTCCAGCACGAAATCGGAGCGGCGGTTCATCTCGTAGTCAGACTCCTGCGCACCGGGGAAGAGCGGACGCTCCTCGCCGAAAGAGGTGGTTCTGATCCGACCGGCTTCCACGCCCAAGTTGATCAAGTATTTCTTCGCGGCAACGGCGCGGCGCTCGCCCAAGGCCAAGTTGTACTCGTTGGTGCCCCGCTCGTCGCAATTGCCCTCAACGATCACCTTGGCGTTGCTGTTTTTCTTCAGATGCTGCGCGTTGGCCTCCATCTTGCCAACTTGATCCCTGCGCACGGCGGACTGGTCGAAGTCGTAGTAGATCGACCTCATCTGGGCTGACGAGCGGCCATTCTTCCGCTTGTAGTCGGCTGACTGCTCATCGCCTGCAAAACCGGGAGCTTTGGTGCCGCCGGAGGTCAGCGGCTCGACAGAAGTCTGCGCATTCGGAGAATTCTGGATATCCGCAACCGCTCCGGGCGAGGAAGGCAGGCTGTCCAAGGCGGAGTAATCGCCTCCTTCTCCTGCGGCGGCAGTGTCGCCCGCTGCTGCGTCCGCAGCTCCGGCATCAGCATCGTAGAAGGTCGATGCGCCATCTTTTTTGTCCGCTCCCTTCTGATACGGCTCGACCGGTTTCGGGCCGCAGCCAGTGAACAGAAAAAGAGAAAACGCCGTGCAGGCGCAAAGCAGCATTCGGCTCACGCAGATGTTCATAAAAGTTCCTCAACAGTAATTGTGAATATAGATGGAAAACAAGTCCATCTAAAATACCTTTCTCGGCCTGTCAGCGTCAAGAAAAAACATAATTCTCAGCGCATAGAGTCAGCTCTCCGGCCTGCGGCCCGGATTAGCTGTTGACAGGCTGTTCTTTCCTGATATAAAGGTGAGTCATGATCGGGCTGCCCCGGCGCGGGCGGTTCCGCCAGCCTCCTTTTTTCCTGACCCGAACCTCGATGCAGACCCTCTCCGACCGCGAAAAGATACTTTTCCTTGGCTCCAATGTCAAAATCACCAATCTGCCGGTGAAAGAGGTCAGCCTGTTGGAGGAAGGGAGCCTGCCCGCCTACGGCTATAATCCTGGCGACAACATCGTCCTGCTCGCCGGACCGGTGACGATTGAGCACGGACGGCTGGAGCAGTGCCTGACGTGGCTCTCGGCCTATCTCTCCGGCTCAGAGCTGAACCCGAAGATCAACACCCTGTCCTATGGCGCGGAGCGGCAAGTCTATCAGCTCTTCCGCAAACGGCGGAGCGGCAAAGACGGCCGCGCCGAGGGCTGGTTCATGACCAAGCAGCTGCTGCCTGCCGAGGAGCGCGGCGCAGCAGCCCCGCTCTTCACTTTCAGCGGGCACGAATACGCGATCGCGGGCGGCAACAGCGGCATGGTGCTGATTGACGACTCCGGGATGCCGCCGCAGATCTGCGACGAGATGACCGAGCTGAATCCCGGGATGTGGTGCATCGCCTTGGGCATATCTGTTGCCCATTGGCAGCACTGGGCCAAGCTGCTCGGCGATCGTTTCACCCTCTTCTGTCGCCTCTCCGACTTGGAGACCACGCGGATGGAGATGGATTCCTCGGTGAATTGGGAAACCATTGTCGCCATGTGCCTGCGCGCCCTGCGCACCCCGGAAGTCGGCCTCTGGGACAGCGTGCGGCACTGTTTTCTCTGCCGGATCATCATTGAGATGTATCCGCACGCCATCCTTTATGCCGGCCCGGAGGCCATCTATTTCCGCTGCCGCAAGGGCAGTCTGCCGGAGAAAAGCTCCTCGCGCAAACGCGGCTCGGTGCCCTGTTATGACACCATGGTCACGGCCATGCTGACCCTCAAAGCCCTGCGCTCAAACGGCCTTGATTTCTCCCGCCGCGCCTTCTACGATTTCTCCAGACAGGTGCTCTGCAACTGGCAGCGGCTGGACGAGCACGGCTATCATTTTGACGAAGGCCTGCGCCTGCCAGTGCTGGATTGTTCGTCGGCCTGCCTCAGCGGCCTGCCCTGTTCCTGCGCCGAGAGCCTGAGCATTGACCCGACCTTTATTGAGCTGCCGTATTTCACCCCGGAATTCGAGGAAAATCTGGAGCATGCCGCCGGCC
Source organism: Candidatus Electronema sp. TJ (assembly GCF_048287355.1). NCBI lineage: Bacteria > Pseudomonadati > Thermodesulfobacteriota > Desulfobulbia > Desulfobulbales > Desulfobulbaceae > Candidatus Electronema > Candidatus Electronema sp. TJ. Next base: position 4,050 of record NZ_JBLWEP010000076.1, on the reverse strand, counting down.
AGGCTTGGAGCGAGAAAAAGAAGAAAGCTCTGCGCTCCCTCTTCCGGCATCAGTACGATTATCCCTATCCAAGGAACGAGGATGCGCCGCTCAGTTATATTGACGTGATCATGTCGGTGCTGCACTGCCTGAAAGAGGAGGTCAACCGGGACACCGGTTTTGACAATCTGCCGATCTTCCGGCTTGGTCATCTCCGTACCACCGATCCGGCGGAGATTGACCCGGTGCTGACTTTGCATCAAGTGATGGACTCCTACGTCTCCAAGGAATCTGTGCTGCGCCCGCTCTGCATCGGCGTGTTCGGCCCGCCCGGCTCCGGTAAATCCTTTGCCGTCAAACAGGTGGCCAACGAGATCGCCCGGCATTATGAAAGCAGTCCCTTTGTGTTTTTTGAATTCAACCTGACCCAGTTCGCCAGCCCGGACGAGATCAACGCCGCTATTGACCCGATCCGCGCCTCAGTGGCGCAGGGCAAGGTGCCGATCGCTTTCTGGGACGAGTTCGACTGCCGTTATGACGGCCATGAGTTCGGCTATCTCCGCTACTTCCTTCCGGCGATGCAGGACGGCGTGACCTACGTGCAGGGCATTCCGTATCATATAGGCCGGGCGATTTTCGTTTTCGCAGGCGGGGTCAAGGCGAGCTGGGAGGGCATGGAAAGACTGCTTTCGCCAAAGAAACCGAAGGAGCTTCAGATCATCAAAACTTTGAAGATACCGGACTTCATGAGTCGCCTGAGGGTGGTTTTGGACATTGACGGCATTGAGGTGCCGGATTATCTGCTCAAGGACTCGGCCAGCGCGGAGGAGCTGGAGGAGCTGCGGCGCATCCTGCTCAAACGGGCCTTCATCATCGCCCACCAGATGCAGACGCACTGGAAGAGCGCGGCCCGCAAAACCTCCGGCCTGCTCCTCCGCCTGCTGCTGGCGGAATACAAATTTGGTGCCCGTTCCATCGAAGCGGTGATTGAGGCCAGCCGGGCCGCCGATCGATTGGTCTATGGCCTGCCGGAATTGATCGCTCCCTCAGCCGCCCGCATTCATGCCGACTGGCGGGTGGATTTGGAACGGAAGATTGATCAGTTCCGCAAAGCAAAAGGGCTGCGGGCGGTCTGGTAGGCGGCGCGGACACGCCGGAAGCCTTGCGGCGGCCTGCGGATTTGTGGTATGCAACAGGCTGAATGAAAATTATTGACAGGCGGCTGCGGTCTCCTGCCAAGAGTCCCAGCCTCCTTCCTGTTCAGGAACATGGATGCCAGAGCGAAGATCATAAACGGACACCGGTTCTCCCTGCCCTGCCTCGCCCTGCTTTTCATCGCGCTGAGCTTGCATCTGGTTAGCTTTTGCAATTACCTGCTCTTCCATGCCTTGGCGGAAATATTCAGCGTCATTGTCGCCTGCGCGATTTTTATCTTCGCGTGGAACACAAGGCATATCCAGACGAGCCACTATTTTCTTTTTCTCGGCATAGCCTATCTTTTCATCGGCCTGCTTGACCTGCTGCATTGCCTGACCTTCGCAGGCATGGGCATTTTTCCGCCTGCGACCGCCGCAGCCTCGGCGCAGCTCTGGCTGGCGGCCCGGAGCATGGAGAGCTGCTCCTTGCTGCTGGCCTTCTGTTTCATCCGCCGAAAATGCCGTGTCGGATGGACCATGGCCGCCTATCTGCTGGTCTTCGGCCTGCTGCTGCTCCTGATCTTCATCTGTCCGGTTTTTCCGTCCTGCCAAGCGGAACGCAGCGGCAGGCTGCCAGAATTCAAGCAGCAGGCCGAATATGTTATCGCCTTTCTGCTCGCCTGCTCGCTGCCGCTTCTGCACTGGCATCGGGCCAATTTTGACCGCGAAGTGCTGCGCCTGATGCAGGCCGCCGTGCTGCTCGCCATTGCGGCGGAGCTGGCCCAGACCTTTCATGTCGTCAGTCAGAGTTTTGCCAGCTTCGCCAGCCATCTTTTCCGCATCTTTTCGTATTACTCCATCTACCGGGCGGTGATCGCCACCGGACTGACCCAGCCTTACAACACTCTCTTTCGTGAACTGAACACGCACAAGGAGGAGCTGGAAGCGAAAGTGCGCAAGCGCACCGCCGCCCTCCAGCAGAGCCGGGACAGCCTCCAAGCAGAAATGGCCGAACGGCTGCGGACGGAAAAAGAACTGCTTTGGGAGCTGGCGGTGAACCGGACGCTGGCCCAGCTCGCAGACACCTTTATTTCCCGCTCGCTTTCGGTGCGGGAGATAGAAAAGCTGGCGGGCCGGGCGGCCAAGGAACTGATCGGTTGCGAGCAAGGCGCGGCCAAGGCGATCTTGGACGCAGAGAATGATGCCGAGCCTGCCGCCTTTCCTTGGGACAGCGTTCTCAACACTAGGCAGGGCTTCTACACCAACACCCTCGCCACCCTCAGACGGCCTGTGGTTGTCTCGACGGAACGGCTGCCCTGCCGCAATTATTTGCATGTGCCGGCGATGATCGGCGGCAGGGCGGTGGGCAGAATCGCTTTAGCGGACAAGGACAGCGACTTTACTGATCAGGACATGGCTGCCGCCGAGCGGCTGGCCGCTGTTTTCGCCTTGGCGGTGCAGCGCAAGCAGATGGAGGAATCCTTGAGCCGCAGCGAGTTCAAATACCGCAGCCTGTTCAATGATGCGCCGGACATGATTCATATCGTCAGCCAAGAAAAGAAAATCGTTGATGTCAACCCCGCCGAGCTGCGGACACTGTGCTGCGCAAACCGGGACGAGGTGGTTGGCGCACCGCTGCTGGACATCATTCATCCCGATTTCCGCAGCCGGACAGAAATGTTTTTGGATCAGGTGCTCCGCACCGGATGCTGTGTGAACAGTTACGAAACTGCCTTGCTCACCCGCAACGGCGGCCAAGTGGATGTGGAAGTCAGTGCCATGCCCCTGCTGGAGAATGGCCGGGTGGTTTCTGTCCGCGCCATCATGCGCGACATCACTGGACGAAAAAAGGAGGAGCAGGAGCGCAAGAAGCTGGAAAACCAGCTTCGGCAGGCGCGGAAGATGGAAGCCATCGGCACTTTGGCCGGCGGCATCGCCCACGATTTCAACAATATCTTAGGGCCGATTCTCGGTTACACCGAAATGGCTTTGGATGCCTTGCCCGCAGGCAGCGATGTCATTCCTTGGCTGGAGGAAGTGCAGCGGGCGGGCGGCAGAGCCAAGGAGCTGGTGCGTCAGATTCTCGCCATCAGCCGCAAATGCGAACAGGATCTGCAGCCGCTGCGCCTTCAGCCGATCATCAAAGAGACACTCAAGCTGCTGCGTTCATCCATTCCCAGCACCATCGAAATCCGGTCCCGCTTGGATCCGGCCTGCGGAGCGGTGCTGGCCGATCCCACACGCATTCATCAGGTGGTGATGAATCTCTGCACCAATGCCTACCAGGCGATGCGGGAAACCGGCGGCCTGCTGGAAATTTTTCTGGAGCAGATCAAGCTGGATGAAGGCAATGTGCCTGGCAGGCTGCGGCTGCCGCCCGGTCTGTATCTGAAGCTGGAAGTGCGGGATTCCGGCCCCGGCATTCCTGAAGAACTGCTGGAAAAGATTTTCGAGCCGTATTTCACCACCAAACCCAAGGGCGAGGGCACAGGTCTGGGGCTGGCCTTGGTGCAAAGCATTGCTTTAGATTTCGGAGGCGATGTCATGGTGTCCAGCGAGCTGGGCAACGGCGCGGCGTTTCAGCTTTTTCTTCCGGTCATTCAAGAAACTCCCCTCGCTCTTCCGGGTGAGGAGATTGCGCCGCTACCCGGAGGACATGAGCGGATACTGGTCGTGGATGATGACGAAAACATCGCCGCCCTAAGTCGAAACATCTTGGAGAGCCTTGGCTATCAGGTTACTGCGCTGACCAGCAGCACCGAGGCTTGCGCCTTGTTTGAGCGGCGACCGTACGATTTCGACCTGCTGCTTACAGACATGACCATGCCGCAAATGACCGGCGCGGAATTGGCCGCTAAATTTCTTGCGCGGCGACCGGAACTGCCGGTTCTTCTTTGCACCGGCTTCAGCGAGCTGATTGACGAGCATCGGGCGC
>NZ_JBLWEP010000075.1:0-10905 GCF_048287355.1 Candidatus Electronema sp. TJ | reverse complement strand
TTCTGAGCGCATCAAGGCGATGCGGAATGCGGCGAGGCGTTTTCTGGCGGGATGAAGCGGGGAATTTGGCGTTGCGCTGGCGGTCAGGGAGAGGAGTTGATGCTGCGGGTGAAAGAAGATAGCTAGCCTATTTGCCTAAATCATCCAGCCATTGCTGCACCTTCTTGGCGTTTGGATGTCCCATCTCCTGATACAGCCGCAGGCTTTTTTTCCACAGCTCTTCCGCCTTGCCCAGCTCGCCGCGCTTTTCGTGGACCAAACCCAAATTGGCATAATTTGCCGCCAATCCTTCCTTTCTGCCTAAGGATTCATCGAGTGCCAGAGCTTTTTTGTGCATTTTCTCCGCCTGTACCAAATCCTCGCGTGTGGAATACAGAAGGCCCAAATTGCCGTAATTCGCCGCCATGCCTTCCTTGCGGCCCAAGGCTTCATTCAGCACCAGAGCTTTCTTATACATTTCTTCCGCCTGCGCCAAGTCCCCGCGTGTGAAATACACAACGCCCAGATTGGTGTAATTCTTCGCCATGCCTTCTTTGTCTCCTAATGCTTCGTCAAGCGTCATAGCTTTCTTATACATCTCCTCCGCCTTGTCCAAGTCCCCGCGTATGAAATACACAACGCCCAGATTGCTGTGATTCTGCGCCATGCCTTCCTTGCTGCCCAAGGCTTCATTCAGTGCCAGAGCTTTTTTGCGCATCTCTTCCGCCTGCGCCAAGTCCCCGCGTGTGAAATACACACTGCCCAAATTGACGTAATTCACCGCCATGCCTTCCTTGCTGCCCAAAGCTTCATTCAGTGCCAGAGCTTTTTTATACATCTCCTCCGCCTCCGCCAAGTCACCGCGTGTGAAATGCACAAGGCCGAGATTGCCGTAATTCAGTGCCATGCCTTCTTTGTCTCCTAAGGCTTCGTGGAGTGCCAGAGCTTTTTTGTGCATCTCCTCCGCCTGCGCCAAGTCGCCGCGTGTGGAATACAAAAGGCCCAGATTGCCGACAGCGATTGCTTGCCCTTCTTTCGTTCCGTCTGCGGCCAGTGCTTTGCGATATGCCGCTTCCGCCTGCGCGAGCTGCCCCGTGCGAGCAAGCAGAATGCCAAGCCGATTCCAGCCGTCGGCATTGTCCGGGTCAAGTTCCACGGCCTTCTGGTAGGCGGCAAGAGCTTTCTTAGGATTGTTCATGAAGGCCAACGCGCCCAAGTGCCGGGCCGCCGCCGCCGCTTCTTTGTTCGCGGCGCGGCCTTGCGCCTCTTTTGTTTTCAGAACTTCAGCAAAAATGGCCTCGGCCTGCTTCGTATCGCCCCGCTGCAAGGCTTGCAGGGCTTCATCAATGCGGCTTGCAGGCTTGTCGGTTTTTAGCAAAGCGGTGACGGCTTCAGCAGCAGCTTTCCCCGCTTCCTGCCCGCCCGGCTCTCTTGCCGACAGCTGCGCAACTATTTGCGCGGCAATCTCCTTGGCAAACTGCTTACGATTGCTGACTTGCGCCTTCTCCTTTTCCATATAGCTGCTCCACGCCGCCAAGCCAAATCCCGCCAGCAGCAAGGTCAAGGCCAGCCAGAAGCCGTAGCGGAGAAAGAGCCGGATGATCAGGCCGCTGTCTTTCTTGTCCACCTTAGTCAGCAGGTCGGATTTTATCAGCTGCCAGTGAATCCCGTAGGCGAGCAGCAAAACAAAGCCGATCAGCACCAGCGGGCTGGAAGCCAGATGCGGAGCAATTTTTTCAAACCAGGCGTAGTTCATGCGCAGCCTCCTTGGGCGATAAGTTCCTGTCCGCAGGAAAATCCCATAATGCCGCCGCGCTGTCAAGCGGAAAAAGACAGCAGGAGCGCGCCGCCTGCGCTGGCTGCCTGCATGAAGAATCAGCTTGTTTGCTGCGGTTTCGTGCTATATAGTAAACCTCTTGCGCAACGCCAGCGGAGCAAAAGAGTTTCCGCCCGCTGCCGGTCAATGTTTTCGTCCTTGCCGCCTCAATTGCTATGTCTTGTCCTGCGCCTCCCGCTGACCGCCGCAGCGTTCTGACAGCTGTTCTCCGCTGGGCCGCCGCCTTTTCCGGCTTGGCGCTGATTCATCCCCTGCTGAAATTCACCGGTTTCACAGTCAAACCCAAGCCGCGTTATGTGAAGGTCGCGGCCCCGCTGCCGCGCAGCGGCGTTCATGCCGAACGGGAATTTTTTCTCTTCGCCTCGCCGGACCGGCAGGCGGCGTGGGCAATCTCCCGCACCTGCACCCATCTCGGCTGCCGTGTGAATTTTCTCGAAGACAAGCAGCTGATCGAATGCCCCTGCCACCAAAGCCGCTTCAGTCCGCAAGGGCTGCGGCTGGCCGGGCCTGCGAAGAGCAATCTGCCTGTTTTTCCGGTGGAGCTGCAAAAAGATGAGACCGGCGCAGTGACCGGTTATGTGGTGACGATTTGATGCGCGGCACGCTTCCAGCTCTGAAAAACTGGCTGCTCGCTGTGCGCTGGGGCGGCCATGCGCTGATCAGCCTTTATATTTCCGCGCTCTCAGGCGTTGCGCTTGGTTTGCAGTACAACCCGGCGGAGCCGTTTTATTCCACTGCGACCATCCACTTAGTCATTCCTTTCGGGGCATTCTGGCGCTCGCTGCACTATTATTCCAGTCAAGCCTTCTTCCTGCTCCTGCTCGTCCATTTCGCCGCCGTGATCTGGGAAAACAGTGTCCGTTTCACCAGCTCCGCCTGGCTGCGCCTGAGCGCGGCGGCTCCAGTCGGCCTGAGCCTGCTTTTCACCGGCTACATTCTGCGCGGCGACGCAACTGGCGAGGCTGCCGGAGCGATTGCGGAAAACATCGCGCTCTCTATTCCGCTGTTCGGCCCGCCGCTGAACAAGCTGCTGGTGGATGTCGGCGCGGCAGGGGCGCAGAAAATTTATCTGCATCATGTCGCCGGGCTGATGCTGCTGGGGGCCTTCTGTCTCTGGCCGCATCTCCGCCGCTACAGCGCGCTCTGGCGCAATCATCTGCCGACAGTCATGTTGCTGCTGGCCGCAGCAGCTGCGATAAAAACGCCCTTTGAGCCGGGCCGCTTCGGCCTGCTGCATATCGCCGGGCCGTGGTTTTTTTGGGGGATGCAGGAGCTGCTCCGCTATCTGCCCGCTTTTTGGGCGGGAATCGCTGTTCCAGCCATGCTGGCCGTTCCTCTTCTGTTCCTGCCTGCGGAAGGCCGCGCCAGAAGAGGCTGTCTGCTGCTGGCGGCAACGTGGCTGCTCGGCTATGCGGTGCTCAGCGGCCTCGCCTTTGCGCGGCTTTGACTGCAACCACCCTGTTCCATCGAAAAAATAGATTCTTTCTTGACAAGAGCAATAAAATTTGATTAGTTGCATACATTCAGTTTATAGCCGACAGCCGCCTGTCTGGGCGCTCCATCTGCAACCATCTCTAATCCAACTTATTTTCAGGAGGAATTTCATGGCTGGCAACGACGACAAGATTGAAAGCCTGCTCAAGGAAGGCGCATCATTCCCCCCGCCTGCTACAGGCCGCGAGAATGCCTACGTCAAATCCATCGAGGAGTACAAAGCGATTTACAAACGCTCGATGGATGACCCGGAAGGCTTCTGGGCAGAGCGGGCAGAGCAGCTTGTCACGTGGGACAAAAAATGGGACAAGGTGATGAACTGCGACTTCTCCAAGCCGGAGATCAAGTGGTTCGAGGGCGGCAAACTGAATATCTCCGCCAACTGCCTTGACCGCCATTTGACCGATGGCCGCCGCAATAAGGCCGCGATCATCTGGCAGGGCGAGCCGGAGAACGATGTCAAGGTCTACACCTACCAGATGCTGCACACCGAGGTCTGCCGCTTCGCCAATGTCCTGAAGAAGAAGGGCGTAAAAAAAGGGGACCGGGTCTCCATCTATCTGCCGATGATCCCGGAGCTGGCCATCTCCCTGCTCGCCTGCGCCCGCATCGGCGCGATCCATTCCGTGGTCTTCGCAGGCTTCTCGGCCATCGCTCTGCAAAGCCGGATTGAGGACTGCCAGGCCAAGGTGCTGATCACCTCTGATGCCGTGCTCCGCGCTGGCAAGACTATTCCTCTGAAGCCGAACGCCGATGTCGCCCTTGCCACCTGCCCCTCTGTGGAGAGCTGCATCGTGGTCAAGCGGGCCGGCAATGAAGTGGCGATGCAGGCTGGCCGCGACTCGTGGTGGCATGAAGAGACCGCCGCTGCTGACATTGCTTCCGAATGCGCCCCAGAGTCAATGGATGCCGAGGACACGCTGTTCATCCTCTACACCTCCGGCTCCACCGGCAAGCCAAAGGGCGTGGTGCACACCACCGGCGGCTACCTGACCTACGCGATGCACACCACGCAATGGGTCTTTGACATCAAGGATAATGATGTCTATTGGTGCACCGCCGACATCGGCTGGGTCACCGGTCATTCCTACATCCTGTACGGCCCGCTCGGCCTCGGCGCGACCTCAATCATGTTCGAGGGTGTTCCCTCCTGGCCAGGGCCGGACCGCTTCTGGAAGATTGTCGAGAAGTTCAAGGTCAACATCTTCTACACCGCGCCCACAGTCATCCGCTCCCTGATGCGCGAGGGCGAGGAGCCGATCAAACGCTGGGATCTGTCCAGCCTGCGCATCCTCGGTTCTGTCGGCGAGCCGATCAACCCAGAGGCTTGGATGTGGTACCATGTCAACATCGGCAAGGAGAAGCTGCCCATCGTGGACACTTGGTGGCAGACCGAGACCGGCGGCATCATGATCTCCCCGCTGCCTTACGCCACCACGCTCAAACCAGGCTCGGCCACCTATCCGCTGCCCGGCATTGACGCAACCATTTTTGACGAGCAGGGCAACGAGGCCGGAGTCAACGAAGGCGGCCATCTGGTCATCCGCAAACCGTGGCCGGGAATGCTGCGCGGCGTGTTCGGTGATCCTGCCCGCTTCAAGAAGTCCTATTTTGGCCGCTACGGCAACGCCTACGACCCGGAGGACGGCGCACGCAAGGATGCGGACGGCTGCTTCTGGATCATGGGCCGTCTGGACGACGTGATCAACGTTTCCGGCCATCGTCTTGGCACTGCCGAGATCGAGTCCGCGCTGGTCTCCCATCCTTCCGTCGCTGAGGCGGCTGTGGTTGGAATGCCGCATGCGATCAAAGGCCAAAGCATCTTTGCCTGCGTCACGCTGAAGGCATCGGTGCAGGAGTCCGACGCGCTGAAGAAGGAGCTGAACAATCACGTCCGCAAGGAGATCGGGCCAATTGCCACTCCTGAGGTGATCATGTGGGCACCGGGTCTGCCCAAGACCCGTTCCGGCAAGATCATGCGCCGCATCCTGCGCAAGATCGCCGCCGATGATTTCGAGAACTTCGGCGACACCTCCACCTTGGCCGATCCGACAGTTGTGGAGAATCTGGTCGAGGCGAAGAAGAGCATCAGCTGACGGGTTTCTTCCTGCTCGTCATTCAGTCACATGGAGGGTCGGACCGTGCGTCCGCCCTCCATTTTTTTTAACTTTTCAACGGAGCACGCTGTCATGAAGAAAAGCATCTTGTCATCCCTAGCCGCCTTTGTTCTCGCCGCCCTGATCGTTCTCTCCTCCGGCGGCAATGCGGCCTTTGCTTTCAGCGCCAATACTTGGTACAGCAAGGCATCGGGATACGAAGAGATTTACGAAGGGGCGAAGAAAGAGGACAAACCGTTTCTTCTTTTCTTTTATGTGGACTGGTGCGGATATTGCAGACGGTTCCAGTCGGAGCTGCTTGACGACAGCAAGGTGCAGCAGTTCATTGCCTCGCAGTACCGCGTGAAAATCAATCCAGAAGACGGCGAGCAGGAAAAGATCATCGCCATGAAATACGGCGTGAGCGGCTATCCAGATTTTCGCGTGGTCTTCCCGGACGGCGGCAGCGTGGAGGTGCATCCGTTCAAAGCAGGCGGCGTGATTTGCACGCCGGAAGAATTCATTGCCGCATTGGAAGCCGCGCTGGCAGGCAAGAAGTAACTTCTTTTTCTCATCCGTCAGCCTCAGCACGCATAAATTCCTTTTATCCTTGCGGTTATCCGCGCTACTGCGGCATGGTTCCGCCGGATTTCCTGCTTGGAATGCCGTGTTTCACGCTTCGAATGCCTCATTCCACGCATCGAACGGCTCACTCCACGCTTCGGATGGCTTATCCCACGCTTCGGACAGCTCATCAGAAGCGTGGAACGCCTCATTTGAAGCTTCGGATGCTTCATTCCACGCATCGAACGGCTCGCTCCACGCTTCGAATGCCTTGTCCCACGCTTCTGATGCCTTATTCCAAGCGTCGGATGGCTCATCAGAAGCGTGAAACGCCTCATTCGAAGCTTCGGATGTTTCACTCCACGTGTCGAATGAAGCATTCCAAGCGTGGAATGCCTCATCCGAAGTGTCGGATGCCTTGCTCCAAGCGTGGAACAGCGCGTCTCCAGCGTGCTGCGGGGCATTTTCCGCTCCGCCCGAAAGGACAGGAGGCAGAATCAGGTTGCCCTGCTCCGGCTGCATGCGGCGCGGATGGCTTTTCAGTTGGCTTTTCTAAGAAAAAGCATATAATCGAACCTTCAGCTACTCTTCCCGCCTTTTTTTCAACCTGGAGACCAGCATGAAGCTATCTGTTCCGATGATGCGATCAGGAAGTTTTGCCGTGGCAGTCAGTTTGCTCTGCGCAGGCGGCACTGTTGCGCAGCAGAATAACATGTCCCGTATTGCCAAGGAAGTCGTGCAGAAACACACCCAGTCCGCAGCAAAAAGTCCTGCATCGAATGCCGATGTCGTCTCAAATGGCAATGGCAGCAGCCTGTCATCCGTCAGCCAGAGCAGCTATGACGAGCAGATCAAGAAAGCTCAGGAATATGTCAAACAAGGCAACTTCGATCTTGCCCTGCAAGAGTATGACAAGATCATCGCTGTCAATCCGAATATCGCCAGTTTATATATCATGCGCGGGGATATTCATGTTGCGAAAAGCAATTTTGAGCAGGCTATTCAAGAGTACAGCAAGGCGATAGTGCTTGATCAGAACAATCACCACAATCAAGAAGGCAAAGGGAATCAGGACTATTACGAACGTCGAGGGATGATCTATTTCACTGTCGGCGATCTTGAACATGCCATGCAGGATTACAACAAAATGATCGCAATAAATCCAAACAATGGCAGCGCGTATTATTCCCGTGGCATGGTCCATGCAATGGGGATGGATTATCAGCAGGCCATGGAGGACTACAAGAAAGCGTGCAGGCTTGGTCACGCTGAAAGCTGCTCCATGATGAAAGGCAGATGAGCTGAACACAGCTCATGATTATTGCATGACGCTCCGGCTCTCTGGACAGCGGCGCGGCGGCAGGCAGGCGGAAATCGTTATACTCGATACGAATCAGTCGTGATACGTATAACGAATTTCTCAGGACTCCTGCGCCGACGGACAGCACAGGGAAAACTAAGCAGGAACAGTCAGATAAAGGGGCGCAGCTTACGGTTGACATGCTGGGCGCATTGCCGCAGCAAGGCCGCCTCTTCTTCGGTCATGGGCAGCTCCACAATGTTCTCCACGCCTTTGTTGCCGATAATAAAAGGCACGCCGATGGTGCTGCTGATGCCGTAAAAAGCACCTTCTGTGCTGACTTGCCCGGCAATGAAGGTGTCGTGGCCCATAGTGATGGCCTGTAGCAGCTTCAGGGTCGCTTTTGCCGTGCCCACCGCTGTCTTGGAGCCGGAAAAATGGGTGATGAATGGTTTGACCATCGCCCGGATGTCTGGCGGACAGCAGGCGGCCAGTTCATAGCACGCGCTGATGTCGCCTTTTGCGATCAGCGCGGCAATCTCTTTTCTGACTTGGGCGACATCTGCTGTCAGCTGGCCCAGCTGGTGTTTCCCGCGCATGTCTGCAAAGGCATCGCGCAGCTGCTCGTCGCTGAAGCCGTAAATGTGCACACCGCTCCAGAGCGGCACCATGTTTTCTCCATGCTCGCCGAGCATGAAGGCATGAACGCGCTGCCGTGCAATGTCAAGGCTGGCCGCGATTTCCTTCTTGAAGCGCAGCGAATCGAGAAAGGCACCCATGCCGATGACCCGTTTCGGCCCTAAATGCTTGGCGAAGATGGCCACGGCCAGCTCGTTGGGATTGGAAACGCAGATGACGATCTCATGCCCATGGCCGCAGCGTGCCAAATGGGACGCGTAGTGCTCGAAAACAGGCGCGTTCTCCTGGGCAAGCATCTCTCTGCTGCCGCTTGCGCAGCTTGCGTCAGCAGGAAGCGTGGCCCCTGCGGCCATGACAATCAAATCTCCCCGTATCTCTTCAGGGGTGAAGACCACATGCAGGTGCGGGCACAGCCCGGCATAGGCATCAAGCAGATCCACAGCAAAGCCCAGCAGCTGTTTCCGGCTCTTGCCAGAAGGATTGCCTGCCAGCAGCAGATGCCGCTCCCTGTCAAGCAGCCGCTCGGAAATAAGCAGCTGCGTGAGCACGCGCCCAACCGCTCCTCCTGCTCCAATCACAGCAATGTCCATAACGGTCTCCTCTTACTTGTCAGCGGATGTCTCAGCAGCAAAAAAACAAAAGGCCGGATGATTCATCCGGCCTTTGCGCTTCTTCACGCTGCCTGCTCAGGGGCTTTGCGGCTGAATATTGGATCTGCGCCACTTCATCGCGTCACGGAGCACCTGCGCACTTGTCTCCTGCGCCTGCTTCTTCACCAGCACTTGATCAGTCGGCAGGACAGCCGCAGAGCCTGATGCTGCGGCGGCGATGATCAGACCGAACGACACTGCGAGCGCAATCATTCCTCTCATGTTCCCCCTCCTTTCTGTTAAAGAATTACGGTGCTGCTGCAACCCATTGCTGACCGCAGCTTAGTCCTGTTTTTCAGGAAAAGCAAGATGAAGTTGAGAGTGCTGTGTGACGATGGCTGCAAGCTATGGTTCAGCGGCGAGCAGGTCAATCCACGTCTATGGCCATATTTTTCTTTTGACAAATTGAGTTGGCATCCTATACAAAAGAAGAGCAGTCTTGCGCTTGAGCAAGGTTGACAACTGCTTTTACAGCAAGTTCATCTATCCTCAATACCAGCTGCTGCCATAGGCTGGAGAACAACTCCGTTTGACGATTACGTGGAGGTAATTATGTTGGACAATTGCGCTCTCAAAGATGGCGAGTATCCGTGCAACGCAACACTGCACATCAAGGATGGCAAGGCGATTATCGTGCTGCACAGCATGTTTGGGCTGGAACCAGGAAACACCATCCCGCTTTATCGAGAAGAGCACGAGCTGAAAGTGGAGACAGGAGGTGGGGAGCCGAAGCGGATCGGCCTCAAGAATGGCCATGCCATCATTTGAGTGATTCTGCCAACAGGGAATGAGTACAGAAGAAAGGACAAGGCCGGGGCAAGATCGCTCTCACCCCGGCCTGCGTAGCTGCCTTATGCCACAAACTGCCTGATCACATCCACCAGCTCGCCGTGCTGGTTGTGCAGGCGCACTTCCAGCGGCATCTGGCCGGGCAGCGAATGCGTGGCGCAGCCAAAGCAGGGGTCATAGGCACGGAAGGCCATCTCCACCATGTTCAGCAATCCTTCGCTGACCTTGCCGCCCTTGATCAGATGCTGGGCCGCCTTTTTGGTGCTCATCTGAATGGGCGCGTAGTTGTTGGTGGTGCCGACAATCAGATTGACCTTGGTCAGCAGGCCTTTCTCGTCGGTCCAGTAATGATGAGTGAGCGTGCCGCGCGGTGCCTCGACTATGCCCACGCCCTCAATGGGAACAGCGGTGGGCTTGCGGTGCACATCCGGCGAGGTGATGTCCTTGTCCGTGACCAACTCCACCCAGCGTTCGGCAGCATAGAGCAGCTCAATCAGCCGCGCCCAGTGAATCGCCAGCCGCTGATGCACTGGCTTGCCGCCCAAGGTGGCGTACATCTTCTCATACTGCTCCTGCGCCAGTGGTGTGGCCATGCCGTCTGCGGCGTTAAGGCGGGAAAGCGGGGTTGCCATGTACACGCCGCTTTCCTTGCCGTCCACAAAGCCCTTCCAGCCCACATTCTTCAAATAGGGGAACTTCAAATACGTCCACGGCTCGACGTGCTCGGCAATATGCCGCATGTAATCCTTTGGCTCGTACTTGCAGTACTCCTTGCCGTCAGGATCAACCACCCGCACCTTGCCGTCGTAGAAATTGACCTTGTTCTTCGCATCCACCAAGCCCATGTAGTAGGTCTTGTGGCAGTAGATGTCGCCGACAATCAGATCAAGATAGGTCTTGTTGGCCAAGACGATATCGTTGAAGGCTTGCAGGCTGAACTGGGCAAATTCTATCGCCCAGCGGCCCATAGCTTCAATCTCCTTGCGCTCGGCCTCGCTCAGTATCTTGGTTACACCTCCGGGTATGGCTGTGGCCGGATGCACCTTGCGACCGCCGATCATCTCCACTACTTGGTGGCCGTATTTGCGCATCTGAATGACCTTGCCGCCGATTTCCAGCCCCACCTTGTGAATGACACCAAGGATGTTGCGCTCAGATACCGGCGCATCTGGCCCAACAATGAAGTCCGGCCCGCCCAGGGCGTAGAAGTGCGTGGTGTGGTCGGTGCAGTAAAAGGCCATGTAGAGCAGCTCGCGCAGCAGCTTGGCCGTGCGCGGCGGGTCAACCTGATAGACCGCGTCGCCTGCCTTGGCACTGGCCATATGGTGCGCCTCTGGGCAGACACCACAGATGCGGTTGGTCAGCAAAGGCATTTCCTCCACGGGACGACCGACGCAGAAGCGTTCAAAGCCGCGCAGCTCAGGAATCTGGAAATAGGAGTTGGCGACATCGCCGTTCGCGTCCAAGAATATGTCGATCTTGCCGTGCCCTTCCAGACGGGTGATGGGATCAATGGTGATGCGTTCCATGCCTATGCCTCCTGATTCTTGAATGCTG